>NZ_JAWJBK010000042.1:0-4901 GCF_032842915.1 Oceanimonas sp. CAM02 | reverse complement strand
TCGAACGCGGCCATTCTGTGGTGGCAGAGTCAGCAGATACTCGACAATTACGTGAGCATCCGGGAGCAGAAGAGCACGCAGGCGATGCTGTCCGAGCGGAACAGCGGCGTGCAGCTCTCGACCTGCGGCGAGCAGAGACGCCGCTGCGTGAGGGTGAACCCGGAAGCGGGACGGTTCGGAGAGGATTCGAGCTGGATGATACTGGCGGGGAAATAGCACATGACAGAGCTGGAAAAACAGTTGCTGAGCGCATTAGAGCAGCTACAGCAGGACTACTCGAAAAGGCTGGACGAGTGGGAGAGCGCCTTCGCGGAATGGCGGACGATGTCTGGTCTTATGCAACGGGAGAACGCGGCGCTGAGCGAGCGCGTCACGGGCTTGAGCAGGCAGGTGCAGAGTTTGAGCGATCAGCTGCGCCGGTTGTCGAGCGGCTGAATGCCGTCGAGCTGCAGCAGGTGCGGGAGGCGCGGCATCAGAAAGCGCTGGAGCTCGAACGATCACAGCGACAGCGGGTATATCACGGTCCGTCCCTTTGATTCATTTCAGCATAATTCCTGCTGAAATCCTCTCTGCCTGTGTAGTAGATATGTTCTGGTGAAGCTTCGATTATACTATTGATAAATAGCATTTAGATTATAATTTAAGTGCATTCATTATGTTATCTTTAAGAGATTTTTATTATTGGCGTGAACAAGGAATATACACATGCTGTCACTTATTATTATTTTTGTTTTTCTTATCAGTGTATTGTATGCGCATTCTCGCGGTAAAATAAAACAAAAGTTTTCCAGGCAGTTATTTGATCATTCAACATTTATGGCTCCGATAAATATGTTTATGACAGGCTTTTCGAAGCTGCCGTCAAAGCAGGCATGGTTTCCCCCAGAAACATTTCCTGAACTTCAACCATTAATTGATAACTGGCAGGTTATAAGAGACGAAGCTGTTAATTTGCAAGGGCACATTAAATCATCTGAAAAAAATAATGATGCAGGATTTAATACATTTTTTAAGCGCGGTTGGAAGCGCTTTTACCTCAAGTGGTATGGAGATGCTCATCCATCAGCGGAGCGGCTTTGCCCAGTAACAACCCAACTGGTTAGCTCTATTCCCTGTATTAAAGCAGCGATGTTTGCTGAATTGCCTTCAGGAAGCCATTTAGGAAAGCATCGTGACCCTTATGCCGGTTCAGTTCGTTATCATTTAGGATTATCAACACCAAATGATGAACGGTGTTTTATTGAAGTTGATGGTGTACGCCGCAGTTGGCATGATGGTGAAGTGATAATTTTTGACGAAACTTTTGTTCACTGGGCTCAGAATGATACCGAGCAGACACGTATTATTTTGTTCTGTGATATAGAAAGGCCGATGAAGTGGCGGTGGTCACAAAAAATAAATAGGTGGATAGGTGGGGTGCTAATGTCAGCGGCAGCATCACCCAACGATAATAATGACAGGACTGGTGCTATAAATCATTTATTTAAATATGTTAATGCTATTCGTGATGCAGGTCAGAAGCTAAAAAAAAGGAATCGAAAACTATATTATTTGATTAAAAATGGAGTTATTTCTTTGATTTTTGTTTGGCTTGCTGTCTCAGTGTTTAGATGGCTGTGATTTGTTTTTTTCTATTGAGTCATACATAAATTTGGGTCTTCTATGCTCAATGTATGGTTATAGATAAAAATCGCCTGCTAAAAAATTCTATTGAAATCTTTTTAGTAAGAAAGGCCCGAATCTGACGCTCAGCGGGCCTTTCGTGAAGAAGTGCGGCAGTAGACAGATTTCATCTGATCACGTTCATGTGCTGCTGTGCAATTAAGCGTTTCTTTCGGAGCTTTCACGGTATTTCCTTCACGAAACCGGCCGCCATTCACTCTTGTGCATAGCCATGCAGCCGCGCAGAAATTATCAGGGGCGTTTTTCAGGGTTTGGGCCGGGGAAAGGTGCCGGAAACGGCCCTCAGGCCGCAGAAACGCGCTGAGGGGCTCTCAGGGGGTGCGGCCAAGAAGCGTTATGGTAAATACATATTATGGTTATTTATTAGGAGTAACTCTGGGAGAGTGGGCTATGGGATCAGATGTTCAATGGCAGATAGATAATGGTTATTTGGCGCAAGTTATGGGGGATTTTTCGACAGAGTCGCCTAGCTTTGAAACGCCAATGTTTGGGCGATATTTTGATACCTTTCAAGCTGCTATACATGTTGCAAAAGCTTTCCCAGGGAGTACGTTGCAGCCATCAGAGTACGAAGATAAAACTGGGATGCTAATACGTCATTATTATGTGGATTGTCATCCGTATTATGATCGACTCCCTCCTGAAAAAAGCGATAATTTTCAGTATGATGAGTACCCTTCTGCTATTCATGTGGCTGCGTGTATTGATCAAGCTAGCAAAGAACTCGACGAACTATTGTTTGGTGGTGGATATGGGGAAAATGGTGAGGGGCATGCAAGCCCGATAATTTTATATTAGTGTTAGGGGCGGAGGGATATTATCCAATTTGTAAAATGATCTTCTTGAGATCGTTTTGCTCTGCGCGTAATCTCTTGCTCTGAAAACGAAAAAACCACCTGGGGAGGTGGTTTTTCGAAGGTTCAGTAAGTTGGGGAACTTCTGAACCGTGGTAACAGTCTTGTGCGAGACGTGTCACCAAATCTGTCCTTCCAGTGTAGCCGTAGTCCGGCCACCACTTCAAGAACTCTCGATACATCTCTCGCACATCCTGCTTACCAGTGGCTACCGCCAATGGCGATTTTGTCGTGTCTTTCCGGGTTGGACTCAAGTTGATAGTTACCGGAATGGGCGTGGTAGTCGGACTGAACGGGGGGGTCGTGCATACAGTCCAGCTTGGAGCGAACTGCCTACCCGGAACTGAGTGTCAGGCGTGGAATGAGACAAACGCGGCCACATAACAGCGGAATGACACCGGTAAACCGAAAGGCAGGAACAGGAGAGCGCACGAGGGAGCTACCAGGGGGAAACGCCTGGGATCTTTATAGTCCTGTCGGGTTTCGCCGCCACTGATTTGAGCGTCATATTTCGTGATGCTTGTCAGGGGGGCGGAGCCTATGGAAAAACGGCAACGCCGCATCCTTTTCCCAGCCCTTCCTGATTTGAGCGCCATCTCTTTATCCCGCCATTCGTGAGCCGGTAACGCCCGCCGCAGTCTCACGGCAGGAGCGTAGCGACCGAGTGAGCGAGGAGGCGTCATTTCATCGTCCCCAGCATTTCGCACTTACGCCCCACAGACGCATTTTTTACCTGCCACATGAAGCACTTCCCTGAATTCCCACTTCGATTTACCATATTAAGCCAGTATACACTCCGCTAGCGCTACGTGACTGGTTCAGGGCTGCGCCCCGAAACCCGCTAAAACCACTGACGCGCCTGCGGCTTGTCCAACACCGCGCCGACCGGGAAAAGATTTCCCGCCCGTCCCGGCGTTATCAGGAGGCCGGATTGGCAGACAAACGCAGCAAAATGCTCACGATGTGGGTGACCGAGGATGAGCACCGGCGTCTGCTGGAGCGCTGCGACGGTAAACAGCTTGCAGCCTGGATGCGCCAGACGTGCCTGGACGAGAAACCCGCCCGCGCCGGCAAGCTTCCCTCGATCTCGCCGGCGCTGCTTCGTCAGCTTGCCGGCATGGGGAACAACCTTAACCAGATTGCCCGGCAGGTTAACGCCGGTGGTGGCAGCGGGCACGACCGCGTGCAGGTCGTCGCCGCGCTGATGGCCATAGATGCCGGACTCGAGCGGCTGCGGCATGCCGTGCTGGAAAAGGGTGCAGACGATGATCGTTAAGTTTCACCCGCGAGGGCGCGGCGGTGGCGCCGGTCCGGTGGATTATCTGCTGGGGAAAGACCGACAGCGCGAGGGCGCCACCGTTCTGCAGGGGAAGCCGGAAGAAGTCAGGGAGCTTATCGACGCCTCACCCTACGCAAAAAAGTACACATCCGGCGTCCTGTCCTTTGCCGAAAAGGATTTACCGCCCGGGCAGCGCGAAAAGCTGATGGCGAGCTTTGAACGGGTTCTGATGCCCGGACTCGACAAAGACCAGTACAGCGTGCTGTGGGTTGAGCACCAGGATAAGGGGCGGCTGGAGCTGAACTTCCTGATCCCGAACACGGAGCTGCTGACTGGCAAGCGTCTCCAGCCGTATTACGACCGCGCCGACCGTCCGCGCATTGATGCCTGGCAGACCATCGTGAACGGCAGGCTGGGGCTGCATGACCCGAACGCGCCTGAAAACCGGCGGGCGCTGGTCACGCCGTCCGCGCTGCCGGAAACGAAGCAGGAAGCCGCTCAGGCAATTACACGGGGTTTACTGGCCTTGGCCTCGTCCGGGGAGCTGAAAACCCGCCAGGACGTCACTGAGGCGCTGGAAAGCGCAGGTTTTGAGGTGGTACGCACCACAAAAAGCAGCATCAGCATTGCCGACCCGGACGGGGGGCGAAACATCCGACTGAAGGGAGCCATCTATGAACAGTCTTTTAACGCTGGCGAAGGACTTAGAGCAGAAATCGAAAGCGCAGCAGCAGAGTACCGGCGAGATGCTGAAAGCCGCATTCAGCGAGCACGAGAAGTCTGTCAGAGCGGAACTGAGCGAAAGCGAGAAGAGAATCAGCGCCGCCATCCTCGACCACGACCGGAAGCTGTCCTCAGCCATGAGCCAGCGTACGAAAGGGATGCTGCGCATGGTCAGCCAGACGTGGCTGACCATCGTCCTGGTCTCCGTGCTGCTGATCGCCTCGAACGCGGCCATTCTGTGGTGGCAGAGTCAGCAGATACTCGACAATTACGTGAGCATCCGGGAGCAGAAGAGCACGCAGGCGATGCTGTCCGAGCGGAACAGCGGCGTGCAGCTCTCGACCTGCGGCGAGCAGAGACGC
>NZ_JAWJBK010000041.1:0-92159 GCF_032842915.1 Oceanimonas sp. CAM02 | reverse complement strand
TGGAGCGGGAAACGAGATTCGAACTCGCGACCCCAACCTTGGCAAGGTTGTGCTCTACCAGCTGAGCTATTCCCGCGTAATACTTTTTACTTGTGCATGGGGCCGCGGCGCGACCTTCATCAACTTCAGCAAGGTTAAGCTCTATATAAGCTGAGCTATTCCCGCAGATTTTAACTTGCTTCAAACACCGGTCTGGTAACCCGTGCTTTAAATTTGGAGCGGGAAACGAGATTCGAACTCGCGACCCCAACCTTGGCAAGGTTGTGCTCTACCAGCTGAGCTATTCCCGCGTAATACTTTTAACTGGTGCATGGAGCCGCGGCGCGACCCTCATCAACTTCAGCAAGGTTAAGCTCAATATCAGCTTAGCTATTCCTGCGCTGACTGTATTCAGTCTGTTGTAACCAGTGGCTTGCTTCGCAATTCCTCTTGGCTACGGGAGGCGTAGTATAAGCACGAACCGATCGAATGCAAGCATTTTTTAAAGCAGGTTAGCCGTTTGCTGAAATTGTCGCCAAACGACTAAAATCTGGCTGTTTTGCGTTTAAATGGTAAACACATGCCGGCGGTAGAACTGCAGTTCGGCAATGGACTCACGAATATCGTCCAGGGCCTGATGACTGCCTTTTTTGGTAAATTGCTCCAGCAGTTCCGGTTTCCAGCGGCGTACCAGCTCTTTTACCGTGCTCACATCCACATTGCGGTAGTGAAAAAAGGCTTCCAGCGCCGGCATGTGCCGCACCATAAAACGCCTGTCCTGACCGATGGAGTTACCACACAGGGGCGAGCTGCCTTCCGGCACCCACTGACGCAAAAACGCCAGCGTCTGTTTCACTGCTTCATCTTCAGTAATGGTGCTGGCCTGCACTCTGGCCACCAGGCCCGAGCCGGTATGAGTGTTCACGTTCCACTCGTCCATTTTGCCAAGCTCGGCTTCGCTCTGGTGAATAGCCAGCACAGGCCCTTCTGCCAGAATATTGAGATCCTTATCAGTCACTATGCTGGCAATTTCAATCACTCTGTGTTCATCGGGATCAAGACCGGTCATTTCCAGATCGATCCATACCAGGTTTTCTGCACTTTGCGTCATGGTTTGCGTTCCTGCGGCTTGGCAAATAAGGACAAGGTTGAACGGGAAAGTGTATCATAGCCGGCAGTAAAAACAGGTTCGAGGAACAGCGTGACCAAGAAGAAACGTCTGAGTAAAGGCCAGAAGCGCCGCGTTAGCGATAACCACAGCCGCCGCCTGAAAAAACAGCAGTCCGAAGTCATTGACGACACCCAGCTGGGTGCCCCGCAGGAAGGGGTGGTGATCAGCCGCTTTGGTCAGCATGCTGACATTGAAGACAGTGACGGTAACATTCATCGCTGCAATCTGCGCCGCACCCTGGGCTCGCTGGTAACCGGAGACCGTGTGGTATGGCGGCCCGGCACAGAGGCCTTGCAGGGCATCAGCGGCGTGGTGGAAGCAGTACACCCACGCACCACAGTGCTCACCCGCCCTGACTATTACGACGGCATCAAACCGGTGGCGGCCAATATCGATCAGATAGTAGTGGTATCTGCGGTGCTGCCGGAGCTGAGCTGCCATATCATCGACCGCTATCTGGTGGCCGCCGAAGATGTGGAAATGCCCCCCATGCTGGTGCTCAACAAGGTGGACCTGCTGAGCGACGAACAGCGCCGTGACGCTGAGCGCGATTTGCAGCGCTACCGCGACATTGGCTACCGGGTGCTGCTGGTGAGCTGTGACACCGGTGAAGGCCTGAATGAACTGCAACAGGCACTGAGCAGCCACACCAGTATTTTTGTGGGTCAGTCCGGTGTGGGCAAGTCGTCGCTGGTAAACGCCATCATGCCTGAGGTGGAAGCACAAACCGGTGCCGTGTCCGATAACTCCGGTCTGGGTCAGCACACTACCACCACGGCCCGGCTCTATCATTTTGCCGCCGGCGGCTCACTTATCGACTCTCCCGGCATTCGCGAGTTTTCTCTCTGGCATCTGGCTCCCGAGCGGGTGGCCTGGTGTTTTCGTGAGTTTCGCGATTATCTGGGCGGCTGCCGCTTTCGCGACTGCAAGCACGGCAGCGATCCGGGCTGCCTGCTGCAGCAGGCTGCGGCCGAGGGCCATATTCATGCAGAGCGGCTGGACAGCTATCACCGCATTATGGATGCCATGGCCGACAAGCCTGATCGCTATCACCCCAATTCCTGACGGTACTCAATCACAATGAAAGATCATCTGAAAATTTTGCTGCAATACCTGTTACCCAAGCACGCTCTGTCACGCCTGGTGGGCAAACTCGCCGCCGCCGAGGCCGGTGCTCTGACCCAGTGGCTGATCAAACAATTTATTCGCCGCTATAAGGTGGACATGAGCGAAGCTGCTTACAGCGAGCCGGAACACTATAAAAGCTTTAATGAATTTTTTACCCGCCCGCTGAAAGAAGACGCGCGCCCTTTGGTATCGGGCGACGAGGTGCTGGCCATGCCGGTAGACGGTGCCATCAGCCAGCTGGCACCCATTGAGCAGGGCCGTATTATTCAGGCCAAGGGCCATGACTTCAGTGCCCGCACCCTGCTCGGTGGCGACAAGGCGCTGGCTGCGCCCTTTATGAACGGTGACTTTGCCACCATTTATCTGGCCCCCAAAGACTATCACCGCATTCATATGCCGCTGGACGGCGTGCTCAAGACCATGGTGTATGTGCCCGGCGAACTGTTTTCGGTCAACCCGCTCACCGCTTCTCGCGTACCGGAGCTGTTTGCCCGCAACGAGCGGGTGGCATGTATTTTTGATACCAGCGCCGGCCCTATGGCCATGGTGCTGGTGGGGGCCACCATAGTGGCCAGCATTGAAACCGTCTGGGCCGGCACCGTGACGCCGCCGCCGGGCAAACGAGTGCAACGCTGGGACTATAATGCTGATACGGCTCCGCGCCTGGCCAAAGGTGATGAAATGGGCCGGTTCAAGCTGGGCAGCACGGTAGTGTGTTTATTCGGGCCAGATGCCGTCACGCTGAGTGAAACACTCACTCCCGGCACCAGCACCCGCATGGGCACCGAGTTCGGTCGTCTTGTTCAACCCTGATTAATCCAGCCCCGCTGAGAGAGGTTGCCGTGTTTGCCCCTGTACTGCTGTTTTTTATGCTGTTGTTGCTGCCGGCCCCGGTGCCGGCAGATCAAAGCGTAGCCGATATAGAAGCCTTGCTGAAGGAAGTTCCGGAAGGAGACAAGCCTGAGCTGCAAAAGCTGCGCGACAGTTATAATCAGGCGCTGCAGCTGGTACGGGAAGGAGAGCGCTACCGCAGTCAGACCGACAGCCTGCGCCAGTTTATGGAAGAATATCCGGCGGCACTGAAAAAACTGGAGCAACAAAAAGCCGGACTTAAAGGCACCTCCACCGAAAATATTCCGCTGCTCGACGGCGTGGATCTGGATCAGGCGCTGGTAGATGCTCAGGCCCGCCGGCTTGAGCTGCGCCGCCAGCGTGAAGAGCTGACCAACACCCTGAACCTGCAGGAGCTGAGCAATAGTGGCGTTCACAGTCAGCTCGACGAACTGCGCCAGCAGCTACGCCAGACTCAGCAAAATCTGGATCAGCAGCAATTTACCGAAAACCCCAGCCGCCAGCAAAATGCTAACCGCATTCTCAGCATGGTTCGCGAGCAGGCACTACAGCGGCGTATTCAGATGCTGGAGCTGGAGCAGCTGTCGGCGGGTAACCGGGATACTCTCAACAAGCTGCGGCTGGACATACTGCAATTCCGGCTGACCGATCTCGACAATTACATAGATGCCCTGCAAAACCGGCAGAATGAGTTGCGCCGGGCTACTACGGAAGCCGCCATTGCTGAAAGCGAACGGTTACTGGACGAAGTAGAAACTGACTCCCCCCTGCTTGCCCGGGAGCAGGAGCGCAATCAGCAGCTTTCCGTTACCCTGGCCGAGCGCAGCCGTACCATAGAGTCTTTACAGCTGGAAAATCAGGCGGTAGAAAGTGCTGTTAACGAACTCAGCACCCTTAAAAACAACCTGAAAGAACAGCTGGAATGGCTGGAAGTGAGCCGCGGTTTTGGTGAGAACCTGCGTAATCGCCTGAGCGAACTGCCCGCTCCCTACCCGCTGCACCAGCTGGAAGCCCGCATCGTGCAGAGCCGGGTAGACAGATATGGCTATCAGGAAGATTTTGATGATCTTGCCAATAACAGCTACCGCAACCGGTTGCTGACCCTGGAGCAGAGCCTGAGCGAAGAGCAGCAATTGTTGCTTGATGAACTGCTCACTACCCGGGCCCGCCTGCTGGAACGGCTGCTGGCGGTTACCGATAATGAAATTCATGAACAAACCCGGCTCAAGGTAGCCTACAGCCGGCAAAATGGTCAGCTGGAAGAAATTCGGGCCCTGACCGAAGAGCGGTTGTTCTGGCTGCCAGATCTGCGCCCGGTAGACAGTAATTTTCCTGCGGCCCTGATGGAAACCCTGGACTGGCTGACCCGTACCGCCACCTGGACCGCCCTGCCCCGCGCGCTGCAGCAGCAGGGAGGAGCGAGCCTGACGCTTTATGGCATCAGCTCCATGGTGGTGCTGTATTTGTGGCTGCTCAGCCGGCGCAGCCTGCGCGATTATCTGGCGCGCATCAGCCCGCGCATCGGTAATGTCACTCAGGACAAATACGGTTACACCTTTAATACCCTGCTGCTGAGTGTGCTTACCGCCCTGCCCATTACCGCGCTGTTGTCTTTGCTGTCTCATGCCATCGACTCACCACTGGCCTCTCCCATTGTGGTGTCACTTGCCGAAGCGCTGCGGGCGCTGATGCTGCCGGTATTTATTTTGCTGCTCATTGGTAACCTGACCCTGCCCAAGGGCCTGCTGGTGATGCACTTCAATCTTCCCGCCGAGCAGGTACGCCGGGTCTGGCGGCAATTCCGCACTCTGATGCTGAGTTTGCTGCCGATGTTGCTGCTGTTTTACACCGCCCGGGAGTTCAGGGAGTTTTCCCTTTATGACACCCTTGGCCGGCTGGCCTTTATTTACATCAGTGTGATGATCAGCCTGTTTTCCTGGCGGTTATACCGTCAGGATATGCCACTGCTGGTCTCCGCCCCTAAAAAGGAACACCTGACCCTGGCCAACCATCTGCTGTGGGGGCTGCTGATCACAGCCCCGCTGCTGGCCGGTGCCGCTGCCATCATGGGCTATCTGTTTACCGCCCACACTCTGCTGCGCCAGCTGGAAGTCTCGGTACTGGCCGGGCTGGGCTTTGTGATGGCTTATTATTCGGTTCGCCGCTGGATGCTGCTGCAGCGCCGGCGGCTGGCCTTTGAGCGTGCCAAGGCAAGGCGTGCCGAAATTCTGGCTCAGCGTAAAGAGAAAGAGCGGGACGAGCCTCAGGAGACGCCTCCCAGCCCGGAAGCGGAAGCCGCCGCTGTGGCCGAGGTGGATCTGGATGCCATCAGCGCTCAGTCTCTGGGGCTGCTGCGCTCGGTGCTGATGCTGGGCTATATTCTGACCCTGATGTTGCTGTGGTCAGAGATCAACACCGCGTTCAGTTTTCTCGACAGCATTGAAGTCTGGCATGTGTCCAGCAGTCTGGCCGGCGAAGATACCCTGGTGCCCATTTCCCTGAAAGATCTGGTGCTTGCCGTTTTTCTGGTGGTATTAACCCTGATCACCGCCCGCAACCTGCCGGGGCTGATGGAGCTGAGTGTGCTGCAGCATCTTAATCTGTCACCGGGTACCGGCTTTGCCATTACCACCATTTCCAAATATCTGGTGCTGCTGTTCGGGGCCTTTGCCACCTTTGCCATGCTGGGCATTGACTGGTCCAAGCTGCAATGGCTGGTGGCGGCGCTGTCGGTAGGGCTGGGTTTTGGTCTTCAGGAAATCTTTGCCAACTTTGTGTCGGGCCTGATCATTTTGTTTGAAAAGCCCATTCGAATCGGTGACACCGTTACCATTCGCGATCTCACCGGCACCATTTCCAAAATCAAAACCCGGGCCACCACCATAGTGGACTGGGACAGACGGGAAATTATCGTGCCCAACAAGGCCTTTATTACCGAGCAGTTTGTCAACTGGTCCCTGTCCGATGCCATTACCCGGGTCAAACTCTATGTACGGGTACGACTGGATGCGGATGTGGACACCGTGCAACGGCTGCTGCAGGACGCCATTGCCGAATGCAGCCTGATCCTTGATAACCCGGTGCCTGAAGCCTTTCTGGTGGAGCTGACCGACTCGGCGCTGGTGTATGAAGTGCGGGTCTATGTGAACGACATGGGCCATCGCATGCCCATGACCCACGAACTGCACAATTTGCTGCTGGAACGGCTGCGCCGCCATGATATTCGCATTCCGCATCAGCAGGTGGATATTCGCCTGGTGGGAGAGCATGGCCGCACATTCACGACCGCTGATGCCGATAACCCGGCCTGATGGGAGGCAATGATGATAAGAATACTGGCTCTGATATGGCTGCTGAGCGGCTGTGCCGCCCCTTACGATTATTCTGAAGAAGCCGACTTCAGCCGTTTTAACACAGTGGCTCTGAGCCCGGATATGGACACCACCTCGCTGGACGGTGCCCGCATTGCCGATGCTGCCAGGGCATTGTTACCCGTTAGCGGCCTGACCGTTACAGAAGCACCGCTGGCCTCGTTATGGCTCGACTATCGGCTGGACGAAGAGATGCGCCTGCTGACCACCATGCCCAATATGTTTGGCCGTAATGGCTTCTGGGAGGAAGAGCGGGTTTACGGGGCCCGCCGGGAGCTGCATCTGGTGCTGCGACTGACTCAGCCTGACACCGGCAAGGTGGTCTGGACCAGCCGCCACCCCGATGCTTTTCCGAGTGACGGCAGTCGCGGTCAGGAGCGCCGGGAGCATATTTATCAGCAGGTTGCCGAGCTGCTCGAGAACTACCCGCCGGCCCCTTAGAGGGGAGCTATAAGCGATCAGCTGGAAGCTGTAAGCAACACAGCGGTGCTTGCAATCACGGCGCCGTAACTGCGCTCCACACCGACCTGCTTATAGCTGACAGCTTAAAACTTAAAGCTGAAGTTTTACGCTCGGGTGACCGGAAAGGCGATCACCTGCTCCAGCCGGTCTGCTCCCAGCGCCAGCATCATCAGCCGGTCTATGCCCAGCGCCACACCGGCACAGTCGGGCAGGCCAGCCTGCAATGCCGCCAGCAGGTATTCATCCACCGGCTTGGCAGCAAGACCCCGCGCCCTGCGCAAATCATTATCCTGCTCAAAGCGGGCGCGCTGCTCGGCCGCATTGGTCAGTTCATGAAACCCATTGGCCAGCTCAATGCCTTTAAAATACACCTCAAAGCGCTCTGCCACCCGGGTATCAGACGGATTAATGCGCGCCAGTGCCGCCTGACTGGCAGGAAAGTCATACACAAAACAGGGCGCGGTCTGGCCAATCACAGGTTCAACCCCAAAGGCAAACAACAGCTGCAGCAGGGTATCGCGATCTTTTTCCTGCACCAGTAAATCATCAGCTCCCAGCCCCTTGCCGGCCTCACATAATTCATCAAGCGTCGCGGTCAGCGGGCAGACGCCCAAAATACGCTCAAACACACCGGCATAACTGATACGCTCGGGGGCAGCACAACCCAGCACTCCTTGCAGCAGCTCAGCCATTTCACCCATCAGTTTGTGATGATCAAAGCCGGGCCGGTACCACTCCAGCATGGTAAATTCGGGGTTATGCAAGCGGCCTGACTCTTCGTTACGGTAAGACTTACAGATTTGATAAATGGGCCCGCTGCCGGCCGCCAGCAGTCGTTTCATATGAAATTCCGGCGACGTCTGCAGGTAGAGCTGCTGACCCTGTGCCATGCCCGGCCCGACAAAATGAGTGACAAAGTTTTCCAGATGCAGATCCGTCACGCCCGCCGCCGCCATGGTAGGCGTATCTACCTCCAGTACGCCGCGTTTGGCAAAGAAGTCACGGATCCCGGAAAGCAATTCGGCACGCCGGCGCAGCAGGGTGACATCGGCGGTGGGAGACCAGGCAGGTATCGTCATAAAAATGCACTCGGTAAAAATGGCGAGTGTATCCGGAATCAGTCTTGACTGGCAGCCTTTGTATCTCCTTTCAGCTCGATCTGGTTGCCTTCAGGATCAAACAGGTAAATAGACAGCCCTTCTCCCTGAGCACCATAACGCATGGCCGGACGCTCACAGATAGCGCCGGACAAACTAAGGTAATTGAGCAAGGCATCAGGCTCGAAAGGATCGATACGCAAACAGAAATGATCCATATTGGCCCGGCAATGATCCGCCGCTTCTCCTTCGCCCCCAAGAGGACCGCGAATGTCGACCAGATCGATCAGCTGATCGCCGGCTCGCAGCTGATACAGTCCGATATCAGCTTTTTCCCGCTCCAGGGTGCACCCCAGTACCTTGCAGTAAAAATTCAGCATGCGCTGCGGATTACGCACCCGCAACACCAGATGATCCAATCCTGTGATCCTGAACATGACGCCGTCCTCACCCTGTGGTTTTTCCAATAATGACGCAATTTTAACCAGAACAAAAGCCCTTACTCTTCCTGGGTGAGCATTGTTGTCAGCAGCACTTCCCTCGCAAAAGCAACGTCAAAACCCCTGTGAATGGCCAGTGCAGAGCAAAGTAACAAGATGGTTTTGGCCTTGACTGACACTCCCGCAATAAAATATCTGAACTAAAGGTCAGGAATAGTTGCAAAAAAGTTCGTCGTGGCTAGAATGCCTAAAACCGGGGGCCTAAAAAACCCCCGGTTTTTTTGTGCCTGTCATTTACTGAGGTAATACCAATGCGTATCGAAGAAGACTTGAAACTGGGCTTTAGGGATGTGCTGTTTCGCCCCAAGCGCTCCACCCTTAACAGCCGTGCTCAGGTCGAGCTGAACAGGGAGTTCACCTTTAAGCATTCAGGTCGCCGCTGGTCTGGCGTACCGGTGATCGCCGCCAACATGGACACAGTCGCCACTTTTGAAATGGCCCGTGCCCTGGCCCGTCATGACATGCTGACCGCGGTTCACAAACACTACACCGTAGAACAATGGCAGGCCTTTGTTACCGAGTCCGGCACCGATGTGCTTGAGCACGTTATTGTCTCTACCGGCACTTCAGATAAAGACTTTGAAAAACTGCAGCAAATTCTGGCGCTGTCTGATGACCTGGGCTTTATCTGCATTGACGTGGCCAACGGCTACAGCGAGCACTTTGCTTCTTTTGTCTCCCGTGTGCGTGAGCAGTGCCCCAAGCACACCATTATTGCCGGCAACGTGGTGACCGGTGAAATGGTGGAAGAGCTGATCCTGTGCGGTGCCGACATTGTTAAAGTAGGCATTGGCCCCGGCTCAGTGTGCACCACCCGTGTTAAAACCGGCGTGGGCTACCCTCAGCTGTCGGCCATTATCGAGTGTGCCGATGCGGCCCACGGTCTGGGCGGTCAGATCATCGGTGACGGCGGCTGCACCTGCCCCGGCGATGTCGCCAAAGCCTTTGGCGGCGGTGCCGACTTCGTGATGCTGGGCGGTATGCTGGCGGCCCATGAAGAATGCGGTGGCGAGCTGATTGAGCGTGACGGCCAGCAATTTATGAAGTTCTACGGCATGAGCTCTGCCAGCGCCATGGACAAGCACGCCGGCGGTGTAGCCAAATACCGCGCAGCGGAAGGTAAAACCGTTGAACTGGCCTACCGTGGTCCGGTCGACAACACAGTGAACGACGTGCTCGGCGGCGTGCGCTCTACCTGCACCTATGTGGGTGCCCAGCGTCTGAAAGAACTGACCAAGCGCACCACCTTTATTCGCGTGCGCGAGCAGGAAAACAACGTTTACGGCAAGGAATAACAGCCAAATAACAGCTGTAAGCTGTAAGAAAGCAGTATGGAGTGCTAACAGTTGACACTGCTGCTTATCGAAGCAGCAGTGGGGATTGCCATAGCCGACCATTAAATGCCATGGATGGCATTTTCGAGCGATACATGGAGGTACTTGCAGCGTGTCGGCGGTGTGCAACCGCACTGATGCTTGGCGTTGCCTCCTTTCGAGCGGCTTACCACTGCTTTACATATAAAAAAGGCGCCCAAAGGCGCCTTTTTTATATGTAAAGCCAAAGCTTATTTTACGCGGGACACGTATTCGCCGGAGCGGGTATCTACACGCAGCACTTCACCGATTTGAATAAACAGCGGCACCCGCACCACGGCACCTGTGCTCAGGGTAGCAGGCTTGCCGCCGGTACCGGCAGTGTCACCTTTCAGGCCCGGATCGGTTTCTACCACTTCCAGCTCAACAAAGTTTGGCGGTGTCACGGAAATGGCAGCGTTATTCCACAGAGTCAGGGTGCATACATCCTGCTCTTTCAGCCACAGCTTGGTATCACCTACCGCCTTTTCATCGGCAGCAATCTGCTCAAATGTATCGTTATTCATGAAATGGTAGAACTCGCCATCGTTATAAAGATAGGCCAGCTCCACGTCCATTACGTCGGCAGCTTCTACGCTGTCGCCGGACTTAAAGGTTTTTTCCAGCACCTTGCCATTGAGCAGGCGGCGAATTTTTACGCGGTTGAAGGCCTGACCTTTGCCGGGCTTAACGAATTCGTTCTCGATAATGGCGCAAGGCTCGCCGTCCAGCATAATCTTGAGACCGGACTTGAATTCATTGGTACTATAAGAGGCCATTTTACCCTCGTAGATTGACAGAGTTGCAGAAAATGCCGGCAATGATACCCCTAAACGCGGGCGAATTACATATTCCCTGGCAAAAAGAGCTGGCCCGCGCCTTTACCAGACCCGAGCAGCTGCTGGACTATCTTGGTCTGGACAACACGCCCTGGCAGGAAGGCTTTGCCGCCCGCAAGTTGTTTTCCATGCGGGTGCCCCGCCCTTTTGCCGACAAAATGCGTCCGGGTGATCCAGACGATCCGCTGCTGCGCCAGGTACTGCCTCTTGTCGATGAGTTCACCGAAGTACCCGGCTTTATTACCGATCCGCTGGATGAGCACGACAGCGCCCTGCCCGGCCTGCTGCATAAATACCGCTCCCGCGTACTGCTGGTGCTGCGCGGTGGCTGCGCGGTGAACTGCCGCTATTGTTTCCGCCGTCATTTTCCCTATGAAGATAACAGCCCGGGCCAGGGCGGCTGGCAACCGGCGGCAGACTATATTGCAGCTCACCCTGAAATTAACGAGGTGATCCTCTCCGGCGGTGATCCTTTAATGGCCAAGGACGAGCATATTGCCGCCCTGCTGAACGAGCTTGAAACCATACCGCACCTGAAGCGACTGCGTATTCACAGCCGGCTGCCGGTGGTCATACCGGCACGGCTGACCGAGGCCCTGCGTGAGCGGCTGAGCCAAAGCCGGCTGCGGCCAGTACTGGTGCTGCACATTAACCATACCAACGAAATTGACGATGATCTGGCTGCCCGGCTGCACAGCTGGCAGCGTGCCGGCATCACTCTGCTGAACCAGAGCGTGCTGCTGGCCGGCGTGAATGACAATACCGACACCCTGGAAGCACTGTCGGAACGTCTGTTTGCTGCGGGTGTGCTGCCTTATTACCTGCATCAGCTCGATAAAGTAGCCGGAGCCGCTCATTTTGCCGTGAGCGATGACAAAGCCAGGGCACTGATGGCCGGACTGCTGGCACGGCTGCCGGGCTTTCTGGTGCCCCGCCTGGTACGTGAAATTGGCGGTGAAGTCAGCAAAACCCCTATTGATTTAATTCTGCAACCCAGTTAAGGAAACATTATGCACGACTCGGTAATAGATCGGCTGAACGATACGCTGAAAGAGCTGTACCATCAGGCCATAGATGCCGATAAAAAGCTCACCGCCCTGCGCACCAAGGGCCAGGCCAGGTTCAGTGCTGTGCTGAGCGAAGACAGCCAGTTCACTACGCATGCCGATCACTTTATGCCCTATGTAGCAGAGCTGGCTGATGAGCTGGAGATGCTGTCTTCCTGCTCAGAGGAAGAATATCAGGCGTTACTGGCACGTATGGTGCACAAAATTCAGCTGCTGGCTTCCACACTGAGTCAGTTTATGCGTCTGGACTAAGTTCAAAGTCGGTCAGTCTGGCGGGGCCTCCTCTGTGCTCCAGCCATTCCCGTACTTCCATGGCTTCCAGAGACGGACTGACATAAGGTCCCTGCAACAACGTGCAGCCCTCCATGGTGGTAACCAGACCGGCTTCTGCTGCCGAACTGATACCACAACACAATACCGGCAGCTTAAGCACCCGGGCCAGCTCAAACAAACGGGTAAGCTGCTCTCTGGCGCCGGCGCGCTGCTCAATACCACTGCACCAGAACGCATCCAGCTGCAGCCAGCTCAAGGGCAATTGCACCAGTTGCCCCCATTGTGAGCATCCGGATCCAAACTCTGTCAGCATCACCCTTATGCCCTGCTGCTGCAGTGCCGTCAGCACTGCCTCTGCCTGCTGGCCGGCTTGCTGCAGTTCAGCCTCTGTCAGCTCCATTATCAGCGCGTCTCCTCCCAGACCGTGGCGTTCAAGCAGGTTGGTAAGCCGCTCGCTCAACGACGCGCGCAACACCGACAGCGGTAACGGCAGCGAAATAAACAGCGCTGAATTAAACATTCGCCACTCGGGTAAACGCTCGGCAAGACGACAGACTGCCCATAGCAGCAGCCGCTCCGACAGCTGATACTGCTCTGTCATACGCTGCAGCTCGCTGCCGGCCACTTCACCAAAACGGGGATGCCGCCATTGCAGCGACAACCTCAGCCCGGCACATTCCCCGGACGGCGTAACCAGTGGATAGAACTGCAGTGTCAGACTGTCACTTGCCAGTGCCGCAGGCAAATCCCGCGCCAGCTGTTGCCGGCGCTCGGCATCTTTCAACAGTGATGAGTCAAAAATCACATAAGGCAGCTGATCCCGCCGGCACAGCTCCAGCGCCAGCTCAACACGAGCCAGCAGATCCACCATATTGTCAGCATCAGCCGGATATAATACGACGCCTATCTGAGGCGTAGGGTAAAAGTCATGGCCGCTGATGTTTTCCGCAGTGATCAGCTTCTGGCGGATTCGGGTAAGCTGAGCGCGAATTTCTGCCAGCTCCAGCATACCCTCTGTTGTCACAATCAGACCATCACGCCCGTAAGCCGATAAATGCTCGCCGGATAGAAGACATTGCCGTAACCGCTGTGCCAGTATCTGCTGTAACCTGTCTGCCACTTCAAAACCGAACTGCTGGCGAATGCGGGCCACCTCTTCCAGCTCAATCAGGGTAAGGCTAAAAGGCCGTTGACGGGCAATTAAATGCTCCAGCCGATAGTGCAGCGAAAAACGATTGGGCAGACCAGTGAGCGGATCATGCAGCAGACGCTTACGGTATCCCCATAATTCCATGGCCAGCATAAACAGCAGCAGCACGCCGCAGACGGCAAGACTCACAATACAGATATACAATTGCCGGCCCAGCTCACGGTAGGCCTGGTCATATTCCGCATAAAAAAGCACGTTACTGTGCATGGTGGCCGTCATGGTACGGGCCAGCGGCTCGGCATAAGGGCTGAGTTCCGCCAACAGCAACTGATAACCGGGCTCACCGGGACGAATCGCCTTGACCAGCGGCTCCATGCCACGAACCCTGTCTTCAATCTGCTGAATAAGCTGCCATAGATCAGGTCTGTCAGTCAGCGTGTCTTTCAGCTGCTGGCTGAGCAGCACCGGCGTTCGGCTCCATAAAATATCGTAACGCAGCATCAGTTCATCGTGGCTGATAGCCCCGGCATGAAGCAGCCGTACACCATCAAGAAAACGGTTCATCTCCAGCTTCAGCTGCATCAGGGACCAGGGCAGTTCATAGTTACGCTGCTCCAGCAAGGTGCTGTGCTGGCGTATATTCTGCAAAGAATATGCGGCCCCCAGACCAAATAGCAGCATGCATAGTGCAAGCAGCACTATGAGCGCCCGTTTAACCGAATGTGAAGCCCCCAGCGGATCCGTGCCGGGAACAGGAATAAACAATCTTTTCACTGAAGTGCCGTTTTTACTGTGATATGTCTGAGCTGCCAGGCCATATAGTGCAAAAATTCAGCCTGCTGTATTTCAGACAGACGATGATAAGGCAGCATCAGCCATAACGGACCTTTATTGCGCCGGCTCATGATAACGCCATCCTCACTCCAGGCCAGCACGGGTTGATAAGGAGCCAGCTGCTGCCAGTCAACGGCGACACTGAAGCCGTTCAGAGCCTGCAGATACAAAGTATGAATATCTTGTCCGGCAAACAAATTCGCCAGCAGGGCTGATAAATCTGCGCCTCTGTAGGTATGGAGCTGTTCAGACCAGGGATGCTGGGTTGTGATTTCTTTCCCGGGCAGAGCCTGCAGTTGAGACAGCGTAAATTCTGCCAGCTCATGGTGATGGCCATCTTGTGTCATGCTACCGGAAATACTGAGTATAACCGGCTCCCGGGCCAGCGTTCCCCATGATATCAGACACAAAATCATAACAGCGATGTGCTTCATGGTGTTTCACCTGGCTGATGTGAACGATAAAAACACCGGTCATCATACCCAAAATACACCAGACAACAGAAGAGCAATTCAAATCTGCCATCAAGAAGACATAAAAAAACCGGACCTTTCGGTCCGGCTTCTGATGCAGGAATAATCCGGCAGGCAATAATGTGACTTAAATCACATCATGCCACCCATACCACCCATGCCGCCCATGTCAGGCATGGCCGGGGCATCGTCTTTCGGCAGTTCGGTCACCATGGCTTCAGTGGTGATCATCAGGCCGGCTACGGAAGCAGCGAACTGCAGCGCAGAGCGGGTAACCTTGGTGGGATCCAGAATACCCATTTCCAGCATGTCACCGTAGGTGTCGTTACCGGCGTTGTAACCCTGGTTGCCTTCGGAGGCTTTCACCTTGGATACCACTACGGAAGCTTCTTCGCCGGCGTTGGTAACAATCTGACGCAACGGGGCTTCCATGGCGCGCAGGGCCACCTTGATACCCACGTTCTGATCTTCGTTGTCACCGGTCAGGCTGGCCAGCTTGGAAGCGGCACGCACCAGCGCAACGCCACCACCGGGCACCACGCCTTCTTCAACGGCTGCACGGGTAGCGTGCAGGGCGTCGTCGACGCGAGCTTTCTTCTCTTTCATTTCCACTTCGGTGGCAGCACCCACCTTGATCACGGCAACACCGCCGGCCAGCTTGGCCACGCGCTCCTGCAGTTTCTCGCGGTCGTAATCGGAAGAAGACTCTTCAATTTGCTGGCGAATTTGCGCTACACGGGCGTTAATGGCCTCGGCTTCACCCACACCGTCGATGATGGTGGTGTTGTCTTTGCTGATCACCACGCGCTTGGCACGGCCCAGATCTTCCAGGGTCGCTTTTTCCAGCTCCATGCCCACTTCTTCGGAGATAACAGTACCGCCGGTCAGAATGGCGATATCCTGCAGCATGGCCTTGCGGCGGTCGCCAAAGCCCGGGGCTTTAACACCGGCCACTTTCACGATGCCACGCATGTTGTTCACCACCAGAGTGGCCAGGGCTTCGCCTTCCACGTCTTCGGCAACCAGCAGCAGCGGCTTGGACTGCTTGGCCACGCCTTCCAGCACCGGCAGCAGCTCGCGAATGTTGGATACTTTCTTGTCAACCAGCAGAATGAAGGGGTCGTCCAGCTCAACGGTGCCGGTTTCCTGCTTGTTGATGAAATAGGGAGACAGGTAGCCGCGGTCAAACTGCATGCCTTCTACCACATCCAGCTCGTCTTCCAGACCCTGGCCTTCTTCCACAGTAATCACACCGTCGGTGCCCACTTTTTCCATGGCTTCGGCAATCAGGGTACCGACTTTTTCATCGGAGTTGGCAGAGATGGTACCTACCTGAGCAATGGCCTTGGTGTCTTTACAGGGTACAGACAGTGCTTTCAGCTCGATCACGGCCTGAGTGACAGCCTTGTCGATACCGCGTTTCAGATCCATGGGGTTCATGCCGGCGGCCACGGCCTTGAGGCCTTCGTTAACGATAGACTGAGCCAGTACAGTAGCAGTGGTGGTGCCGTCACCGGCCTCATCGTTGGCCTTGGAAGCCACTTCCTTCACCATCTGGGCACCCATGTTCTCGAACTTGTCTTCCAGCTCGATTTCCTTGGCCACGGATACGCCGTCTTTAGTGATGTTGGGCGCACCGAAGGACTTGTCCAGCACCACGTTGCGGCCTTTCGGACCCAGGGTTACCTTGACGGCGTCAGCCAGGATATTTACGCCTTTCAGCATTTTAACGCGGGCGTCGTTACCAAATTTTACGTCTTTAGCTGCCATTGTTTATCTTCCTTTAAAGTTGATGAACCGGATTATTCTTCGACGATGGCGAGAATGTCGCCTTCAGACAGGATCAGTACGTCCTGGCCATCCAGCTTCTCGGTTTTAACGCCAAACCCTTCGTTAAAGATCACCTTGTCACCGACCTTTACAGACATGGCTTTTACTTCACCGTTGTCCAGCGTGCGACCATTACCTACAGCCAGCACTTCACCGCGAGTGGATTTCTCTGCGGCAGAGCCGGTAAGAACGATACCGCCGGCCGACTTGGCCTCGGCTTCAATACGTTTGATAATGACGCGATCGTGCAATGGACGAATGTTCATCGATAACTCTCCTGATGAGTGTTGTTACCTTGTTAGATAAACGGCCAATGGCCGAAACCTGTTCCGTTGCCTTCCTATATGGGAGCGGTTTTCCTGCCTTCAAGAGCGATTGGTAAAAATTTTTTAAAATACCCGCACCAGCGGCGTTATCATGACCGCCATCTCTTCATTTACGGGTTTGCCAACACAGGGTTATTTTTTGCAACGCTCCAACTCCTTGCTAACTGCACCAATCGGCCCGCAACTGGCACGTATGACCGGTCCCATGGCGCTCGGCATAGTGGCGATCCTGGCGTTCAACCTGGTGGATACCTTTTTTATCGGCCTGCTGGGTACGGCACCACTGGCGGCGGTCACCTTTACTTTTCCGGTCACTTTTGTGGTGACCTCACTGGCCATGGGGCTGGGTGCCGGCCTGTCGGCCAGTCTGGGACAGGCACTGGGAGCCGGCCGCCACGAGCGGGCCGCCCGCTTTACCAGCGACAGCCTGCTGTTTTCTCTGTTGTTGATACTCATATTGGCCGGGCTGGGACTGGCCAGCATGGATATTGTATTTCCGTTGCTGGGTGCTCAGCCGGTGCTGCTTCCCCTTATTCATGATTACATGTTTATCTGGTATGCCGCCTGCCCCATGCTGATTGTGCCCATGGTGTGTAATGCCGCCATTCGAGCCACCGGTGATACCAAAACCCCGGGGCTGGTCATGCTGATAGCAGGCCTGGTCAACGGCATACTCGATCCTATACTGATTTTTGGCGCGGGCCCTTTCCCGCCAATGGGTATTCGCGGCGCCGCCATTGCCAGTGCCTGCTCCTGGCTGATGGCCATGCTGGTGGCCCTGACTTTGTTACAGCGCCGGGAGCAACTGCTGAGCTGGGAGCTTCCGTCACTGGGAGAAATGTTACAGCACTGGCGTCAGTTGCTGCATGTAGCTATTCCGGCGTCTTTTACCAGTGTGCTTAATCCGGTGGCTACCGCCCTGCTGATGCTGTTACTGGCAGACTTTGGCACCGAAACGGTAGCCGCCTACGGAGCTGCGTCCCGCATTGAAGCCGTGGTGCTGATTGTCATGATGGCACTGAGCTCGGTGCTGGCCCCCTTTATTTCTCAGAATACCGGCGCAGGCCAGTATGAACGCAGCCGCCATGGCCTGTTGCTGACCATGCGTTTTGCGTTGCTGTTTCAGTTTATTATTTTTGCACTGCTGTGGTGGCTGGCTCCCTGGCTGGCCGGCCTGTTTACCGACAGCGCTGAGGTGAGCCGCCTGCTGCAGCAATATCTGCAGCTGGTGCCCCTGAGCTACGGCTTGCAGGGCTGTTTTATGTTACTGGGGGCGGCACTGAACGGCTTGCGGGTGTCAATGATTTCCCTGCTGCTGAATGGCCTGCGGCTGTTTGGCCTGCTGCTGCCGCTGGCCTGGCTGGGTGCTGAAATAGCGGGTGCCGAAGGGATGTTTACCGGTATTCTGTTAGCCAATATGCTGGCCGGCACCATCGCCTGCCTGTTTGCCTGGCACCGCTTTCCCTGGAAGATTCGCCATCCGCTGAGTTGAAAGCCCGGGAACTGGGGAGCTTCCGGCTTCCAGCTCCTGAAGGGGCCGGTTATTTGTCGTCCTTGCGCTCGGCTTCGCCCTCAAAGGTAACGCCTTTTCTGTTACTCTCATCGTTCACTCGGGTTTCAGTGTGGTAGTAATACTCGGCACTGAAGGTATGGCCCTTGTCACCGCGCACATGGGCCCGGGACAAAAAGCGCTCCGCCAGGGCGGTGCGCACCGGCGGCAGCAACAGAAGAACGCCGGCAAAATCGGTGACAAAGCCGGGCAGCAACAGCAATACACCGCTCAGTGCCAGCATCATACCCGACACCATTTCCCGCGCCGGCGTTTCACCCCGGTTTACTTTTTGCTGAGCTTCCATCAGGGTCTGCAGACCCTGAATGCGCACCAGGCTGATGCCGATAATGGCCGTAAGCAGAATGAGCGCTATGGTACTCCAGGCACCAATGGCTGAGCCCACCTCGATAAATACAAAAATTTCCAGCAAGCCGGCACCAACCAAAAACAATAATACTTTGCCCACAATCACCTCTTTTTGCCGTTCACGGCTTACAATGGGGGTCAAGCTGATAGAAATGGGGACATCTGTCCCGTTTTTCAAATGTTACTGCACACCAAGGAGCACACCCTTGAAACCTGCCCTGATGATCGCCGCTCTTGCCACCCCGGCCCTGATGCTGGCTTACCTGGCGCTGGAACAGCGCTCTGCATCAGCACCAGCCGGGAATCAGGTTATGCCGGTGGAGCAGGCATTTGTCATCACACACGAACGCACGGACACAGTGGTACAGCTGAACATTAATATAACGCCCGGCACCTACCTTTACCGGGATAAGCTGCAACTGACTGCCGAAAACCTGACGCTGGGCAACTGGCAGCTGCCGGCCGGTGAGCTTCATCAGGACGAGTATTTTGGCAAAAGCCATGTTTTTCGGGAGCCTCTTACACTTATTCTGCCATTACAGCATGCAACCCTAAACAGCCGGCTCACCTTATCTTACCAGGGGTGCGGCACCGGCTTCTGTTATCCGCCCCAGCAGCTGGCTATTGAGCTTAACTGAGTTATTCCAGCAAATATTCCACACTGGTCACAACCCGTACCTTTTTCACTTCTGGCGTGTAACTGTCCAGATCCGCGATGGAAAAATATCCCTGCTGGGCCGCGCGAATGCCGCCCACCTGAGCATCCGCATCATCAGCAAACTGACGGGCCGCCTCTCGTGCATTGGCGGTAGCCTGCGCAATCATGTCGGGCTTGATGTCATTCAGGCCGGTAAAAATATATTGGGTTTTATGTTCATAGCTCTGGGTCAGTAACACACCCTGACTGACCAGGCCAGCCACTGCCGGCTGTGAGTTTTTTACCAGATCCACCTGATTGCTGCGTACCAGCAACACGGCATCAGCCCGGTAGCGCAGCGGAGAGCGCTGTTCGCCATACTGGCTGGCCCACACGTCCTGTACTACGGGGGCAGAAAAACTCAGCTCATTCTGAGCAAAACCCTGTTGCAGCAAAAAGCCGGTGATCTTGCTTCTGTCCCTATCAATGGCGGTATAGAGGTTTTCCAGAGTGTCCGCAGACACCGAAAAGCTCAGAGGCCACAGCACCAGATCGGCCCGCACTTCCCGCTCGGCCAGCCCTTTTACCGATACCACCCGCTCCGACTGCTTCCAGATGTGCACCGCATCCTTGAGATAACTGCCGCCCCAAATCAGCCCGAGGGCTATCAGGCCGCCCAGCAGGGCTGCCTGCCCGGTTCCGTTTGCTTTCATAAAAAACCCCGTTAGCATTTGCCGCTATGAACGATTCGAGTGTAACGCATTCCATGACACAGGCCAGCTCACCTTCTCAATGGTTTCTTTATTTGCTGCGCTGCCAGGATGGCAGCCTTTACGGCGGCATCAGTACCGCGCCCGAACGCCGCTGCCATGAGCATAATAAAATACAGCGACGGGCGTCCCGCTATGTGTGGGCGCGACGTCCCGCTATCCTGGTGTGGCAACAGCCGGTGGCCGACAAATCCACAGCGCTGAAACTGGAATACCGGCTAAAGCGCCTGCCCAAAACAAAAAAGGAGCAATTGCTGACGCAGCCTGATGGCTGGCAACAATTGCTCCCCGCACTCACCGGGGCCTCAGCCCCGAGTGCTGCACTTACTGCTGAGTAGCTTCTTCCTGCTGTGCAGCCACCGCTTCTTCAGCGTCGGCGGCCTTTTCAATATCCAGCAGCTCTACCTCGAAAATCAGCACGGCATTACCGGGAATGGAGCCGGCACCGGTTTCACCATAAGCCAGCTCAGCGGGAATAAAGAATTTATATTTGGCACCGACCGGCATCAGCTGAACCCCTTCGGTCCAGCCCGGAATAACCTGATTCAGCGGAAAACTGGCCGGCTCGCCACGCTCTACCGAGCTGTCAAAGGTAGTGCCATCAATCAAGGTGCCGGTGTAGTGTACTGTGACCACATCTTCTGCAGCAGGCTGGTCACCTTCGGCGGCGGTCAGCACTTCATATTGCAGACCGGACTCGGTTACCTCAACGCCGTCGCGCTTGGCATTATTCTCAAGAAACTCCTGCCCTTCCTTCAGAGTGGCTGCCGCTTCTTCTTTGGCTTTGGCTTCAATCAGCTCATTGATATGAGTGTCATAGTCCATCAGTGCCTGTTTGACTTCTTCTTCCGTCATGTCAGCGTCGGCACCAAAACCGTCTTTTACGCCCTGCAGGATTACGTCATTGTTAAGGTCAATACCCAGCTCCTGCTGTTTTTCGAGCGTGGAGCCAATGTAGCGCCCCATGGACAGGCCAATGGCATAGGCAGACTTATCCTCGAAACTGCTCAGCTCCGCTGCACCGTCAGCTGACGATGCAGCCTGAGTTTCTGCCGCTTTGCCTTCAACCGCAGTGGCATTTTCTGCCGGTGCAACAGAGGCTGCCTGCTCGTCATTACAACCACTCAAGCCCGCCATCACGGCGGTAGCCAGCAAACTGACCTGTAACAGCTTTTTCATTATCAACTCCGAATCGGGTGCACAGGCACCTTGGAAAATGAGAGACTTATACTCAGGGATTTATACTAACCTTGCAACTTGTCCATGCGAAACCCTTTAAACATAAAAAGCGGCACCGGCCTCATTGGTGCGGCAATGCTTGTCCTGATACTGGCCGGCTGTGACGCCGGTAACGCTCCGTTGAGCAGCCAACCACTGGCCAACGGAGCCATACTGGCCGCCGAAACCAATGGCCGCTTTACGCTGGTTACCTCAGGCAATGGTCCGGTACAGGTATGGCGGCAGGGTGATGCCACCCCGCTTTATCAGTGGCATCAGGGCGAGGAAACCGATCCTGTATTGCTGCTGACCATCAGCCCCGGCGGCAATGCCGCAGCCACGGCAACCAGCCATACCGTTGCTGTCTGGTCACTGGAAAGCGGCCAGAACCTGGGCTTTTACAGCTTACCGCAGAGCCTGAGAGCGCTGGCACTGGCGAATAATGGCCAGGCGCTGCTATTGGGTTACCAAAATGGCACAGTGGAGTTTGTAAACCTGAACACCGGCCGGCGGTTGCAGTATTTTGGCCATGAAAATGTGATTAACAGCCTGGATCTTTCTGCTAACGGCCGCTACGCCCTGAGTGCCAGCCATGATGGCATGGTGCACTTCTGGCAGACCACAGATGCTGCCCTGCTGGCCAGCTGGCAGCACAGTAATAGTGCCAACCTGGTTAAACTGGACGAACACGGTAGCTATGCCTTTAGTGCAGACGCGCAGGGTAACGGCGAAATACATCACCTGCCCGGCGGTGAGCTGCAGGCACAACTTAAAGTACCGGCACGGGGCCAGACTTTTGTGAGTGCCCGACTGAATGCCGGACAGAACCTGCTGGCTACCGGCGGCACCAGTCGCCGGCTGGATCTTTGGCAGCTTGACAGTGGCACGCACCTGCAGCAATGGCAGGTTGGCTTACACACTCAGCTAAGGCCCGCCAGCGCCATGGTGTATAGTGTCGCCTTTGTTTCGCCCGACACGCTTTACAGCGCCAGCTCTTCCGGCCTGGCCGAAACCTGGACAATCACCAACAGTGAGCAGAATGATGAATGACGAAGTGCTGCAGCGGCTTGAGCAGCTGGAAACCCGGCTGGCTTTTCAGGACGACACCATAGAACAACTGAATCAGGAAATTACCGCTCAGGGTGGCGAAATTGCCCGGCTCAAGCTACAGCTCAGCCTGCTGAGCAAAAAATTCAAGGAAATTCAGCCCGGTCAGATCGCCAGTCAGGCAGAAGAAACCCCGCCGCCGCATTACTAACAGCGCGAAGCCGTCACCTGGATGTACCTGAAGCGTGTCGGCGTAGTGTAACCGCGCTGCTGCTTCGCCGTGCACGGCTCTACAGACGATACAAAAAAGGCGCCGCAGCGCCTTTTTTATTGCCATTACGCTTAATGGTGATGATCGCAGCAGCCGCCGCTGTGGTCATGATCGTGCTCACCATGCACATGGCCGTGGGCCAGCTCTTCTTCGGTGGCTTCACGCACCTCGCGTACCACGCCCTTGAAGCACAGTGTCATGCCTGCCAGCGGATGGTTGCCATCCACTTTCACATATTCTTCGGCCACTTCCAGAATGGTCACCGGACGCTGACCGTCATCGGTCTCGGCCACAAAAGTGTCGCCTTCAGACACTTCCATGCCGTCAAACAGCTCGCCGGGCACAGACTGCACCAGAGTGTCGTCATAATCGCCGTAAGCCTGATCCGGGGTCAGAGTTACATCAAATTCGTCGCCAGCGGCTTTGCCGGCAAGCTGGGTTTCCAGTCCGCTGACCAGAAAACCGGTGCCGTGCAGATATTCCAGCGGCTGTTTGTTATCGGTGGTGTCCAGCACTTCGCCATCGGCGTTGCTGACAGTAAAGTCCAGTGTAACCACTGCGTTATCGGATACTTTCATGGGATTAACCCTGCCTGTAAATGGTACTGAATAGAATACATGATGGGCCGGCGGGATGAAATGAAGGCCATAAACAGAAAATGGCCCCGAGGGGCCATTGGCGGCAGAATTCAAGGAAACACAGGGAATGAAACTTGCGCTCTGCCAAGAGCAGTCTAGCCTGAAAGGCACCTCCATACCAAGCGGTCACAAGCCAAACGCACGAAAAGCACACAAAAACTGTGGAATATTCAATTATTCCGGGCGAAAAATACCAATAACCTCACCGCCGGCAGCAGATTCGGTGTTTTCATCTGCCTGACTTTTACGGTGACCACATTGCACACACTCGACCTTCTCGACACCATGCTCCATATACAGCATCATGGTATCTGCTGACTGACACTCTGGGCAGACGGCACCGGCTATAAACCGCTTTCTGCGACGGGTTTCCATGAAAGGGGATCCTGTACCATTTATCATGATGAAAATTTTCCGCCAAAAACGAACCAATCACAATGACCGCAAGCGCCCATTACAGTATTCATCATCAGCTTTTCGATCTGCCTCACTTAACCCCGGGCAAACGCCGCCGCCATATTAAAGGTGTGCTGCTGCTGGTGCATAAAGGCTCGGGCCTGCTGCAGCTTGGCCGCCAGCACGTTCCGCTGACCAGGGGTGAAGGCGCTTTTCTGCCCGCTGACACCCTGTTTGCCTGGCACGCCCTGGCAGGCAGCCGGGTCAGCCGCATTGAACTGTCCTGCCGGCTGACTCAGCCGCAGCAGGCCGGCCGCTTTTATCCCACTGAGCTGTTGGCTGCCATTACCGGCAAGCTGGCCCGCTGGCAGGGCGAACAGACCTGGCAGGGACCTTATGGCCGGCTGTGCCGCGCTTTACATGATGAGCTGCCGGCACAACAATTACTGCCTTTTGAGGCGATGGCTGAGTTACCTGCCCGCGTGGCAGCCAATCCGGCAGGATTTACCCTTGCCGATAACGAGCAAGAAGACTTCAGGGCCCTGTTTGGCTGCGATGCCGGCAACTGGCAGCGCCAGTATGCCCTGCTGCAGATGCTGCGGGAGTTGCCCAAGGCGGCAGATCCGGATGCCCTGGCCAAAGCTCACGGCTTTGCTTCTTTCCCCCAGTTTGAGCAGGATTGCCGGCACTGGCTGGGCAGCCCCTGTCATAGCCGGGGCAAAAACAGCTAGAATACCGCTTTTGCACAACTTCGGGTTTCTATGATCACCCTCAGCCAGATTGAATTGCTCCGGGGCGGCCGCCCCCTGCTGAAAGACGCCACTGCCACCATTCACGGCGGCCAGAAAGTCGGCCTGGTGGGTAAAAACGGTTGCGGCAAGTCTACCCTGTTTGCTCTGCTCAAGGGCGAGCTGAGCGTGGACAGCGGCCAATTTGCCCTGCCCGCCGACTGGCAGCTGGCCAGTGTGGCTCAGGAGACCCCGGCGCTGGACTGCTCCGCCCTCGACTATGTGATTGATGGCGATCAGCAATATCGTCGCCTGTGCCGGGAGCTGGAAGCCGCCGAAGCCAGCCACAATGGTATGGCCATTGCCGAGCTGCATGGCCGGCTTGAGACCCACGGCGGTTACCATATTCACGCCCGCGCTGCCGCCCTGCTGCATGGCCTGGGCTTTGCCAACGAGGCTCACGTCCGTCCGGTCAGTGATTTCTCCGGTGGCTGGCGCATGCGCCTTAACCTTGCCCAGGCGCTGCTCTGCCGCTCCGACTTGCTGCTGCTGGATGAACCCACCAACCACCTGGATCTGGACGCGGTGATCTGGCTGGAACGCTGGCTGAAAAGCTATGACGGTACTCTGATATTGATTTCCCACGACCGCGACTTTCTCGATGCCGTGGTCAACCGCATTATTCATATCGAAAACAGCCAGCTGAACGAATATACCGGCAATTACTCCGATTTTGAGCGCATGCGAGCCGAACAGCTGGCATTACAACAATCGATGTTTGAAAAGCAGCAGAAAGCGCTCAGCCATATGCAAAGCTACGTGGACCGCTTTCGCTACAAGGCCAGCAAGGCCAAACAGGCACAGAGCCGGCTCAAGGCCATGGAAAAGATGGAGCGCATTCTGCCCGCTCATATCGACTCCCCGTTCAGCTTTAGTTTTCGTCCGCCGGCCAGCCTGCCGGTGCCGCTGATTGCCATGGAAAAACTGGCGGCCGGTTATGGCAACAAGGAAATTCTGTCCAATATCAAGCTCAACCTGGTACCCGGTTCGCGCATCGGTCTGCTGGGGCGCAACGGTGCCGGCAAATCCACTTTTATCAAGTTGCTGGCGGGTGAGCTGACGCCCCTGCACGGCAAGCTGGAAGCCAGCAAAGGCGTGGCGCTGGGCTACTTTGCCCAGCATCAGCTGGAAAGTCTGCATCCGCAGGAGTCGGCACTGACTCACCTGGCACGGCTCGATCCCAACGCCACCGAGCAGAGCATGCGGGATTATCTGGGGGGCTTTGACTTTCATGGCGACAAGGTCAAAGAGCCGGTAGGTCCCTTTTCCGGTGGCGAAAAAGCCCGGCTGGTACTGGCACTGATCGTCTATCAGAAGCCTAATCTGCTGCTGCTCGATGAACCCACCAACCACCTGGATCTGGACATGCGCGAGGCCCTCACCCTGGCGCTGCAGGCCTTTGAAGGGGCAATGGTCATCGTGTCTCACGACCGCCACCTGCTGCGCGCCACTACCGACGAATTCTATCTGGTGGATGCCGGCAAGGTTGAGCCGTTTGACGGCGACCTCGATGATTATCACCAGTGGCTTACCGAGCAGGATAAAGCCGAGCAACCGGCTCAGAGCAGCACCGCCGGTGACAACTCGGCCCAGGCCCGGAAAGCTGAAAAGCGGCGTCAGGCTGAGCTGCGTCATCAGACTCAGCCCCTGCGCAAGGCCATTACCAAACTGGAAAAAGACATGGAGCGCTGCCAGCTGCAACTGGCGGCTATAGAGCAGCAGCTGGCCGACCCCGATATTTACGCTGCCGAGCACAAGGCCCGGTTGCAGCAGCTGCTGAAAGATCAGAGCCCGCTGCAACAACAGCTGGCCGAGGCAGAAATAGAGTGGCTGACGCTGCAGGAGCAGCTGGAAGATCTGGAGCAGCCATGATTAACGCCGATGAGCTGTGGAAATTCAGCGAACAGCATTACAGCCGCCCCGGTGTAGCTGCCGCCTGTCTGGAGCTGCAGGATGATTATGGTGCCAATGTAAATCTGCTGCTGTTATTACTGCTGCTGGAAGAGCAAGGGCAGACCACAGAACTTGCGCCTTTTATGCCGCTGCTTGAAAGCCGGCGGGGCATGTTTGCCCACTGGCGGAGTCTGCGCCGGCGGCTGAAGCCTGAACTCGGTGCCGACGACTATGCTCAGCTGTTGCAGCACGAGCTGGAGCTGGAGCGCTGGCAGCAGGAAGAGCTGCTCACTGTGCTGACAGCCGTGCCGGGCAGCGGTGCCCTGCTTGCTTACCTCAATACGTTACAGGTGGATAATGCTCACCTGTGGCAGCTTAAACTTGCCGGTTAAGAGAGACTTTTATGCTTAGTTATCGTCATGCCTTTCACGCCGGCAATCATGCCGATGTACTCAAACACGCGGTGCAGGCTTTTATTCTTGAATCCCTTTGCGCCAAGGACAAGGGCTACAGCTATATCGACACTCACTCCGGTGCCGGCGGCTATACCCTGAGCCACGAATGGACTCAGAAAAAGGCCGAGTATCAGGGCGGCATTGCCCGACTCTGGAACAAACAGGAGAAATGGCCGCAACTTTCCGGCTATTTCAATGCCATTCGCGCCATCAATGCCGGCGATGCGCTGGAGCATTATCCCGGCTCACCGCTGCTGGCGGCGCACTTTCAGCGCCCCCAGGACAGGCTCAACCTGATGGAGCTGCATCACAACGAAGTAGAGCTGCTGCGCCAGAATCTGAGCGGCGACGGCGTGGCCATTCATCACAGAGACGGCTTTGAAGGGCTGGTCGGCCTGTTGCCGCCCACGCCCAAGCGCGGTCTGGTATTGATTGATCCGCCCTATGAGCTGAAGGAAGATTATCAGCGGGTAGCCAGCACCCTGCAAAAGGCCCGCAAGCGCTGGCCCATCGGCATTTACGCGGTCTGGTATCCGCTGCTGGCCAGGGCCGTGGATCGCAGTGAAGGGTTGAAACAGGCACTGGCACAGCTCGGCTTTGAGCAAGTGCTGTGCGCCGAGCTGAGTGTGCAGAGCCAGGCCGATGACTTTGGCATGCATGGCTCCGGCATGATAGTGCTCAACCCGTCCTGGAAGCTGGATGAAAAACTCGCCGAGCTGCTGCCTTCCTTAAGCCAGACCCTGGCTCAGGACCAACAGGCCGGCTTTACCCTGGAATGGCTGAAATAAAGAGAAAACTCGAACAGAACATCATGCGAAGCAACAGCGCGGTTGCGCTCCGTCGACACGCTTCAAGCCCATCCATGGGACGCTCGGCAAATGCCATCCGTGGCATTTGACGGTCGACTACGGCAATCCCCGCTGTTACTTCGTGAAGCCTCAGTGCTGACTGTTAAATACAACTCCTGCCACTCCCTAATCCCCAATCCCTGCTTTTCAACGCTTCCTGCTTCAGCCAGTCCCGCACCAGAGCAATGTCGTTCAGGCGTGAAGAGTCGGGACGCCACACCAGATAGTAGCGGTGTTGGGGTGTCAGCTCGGTGGCAAAGGGACGGCACAGCCTGCCCTCGCGCAGCAAGTCGGCCACCAGCACAGAGCGGCTGAGCGCCACGCCCTGCCCTGCCAGCACCATCTCCAGCCCCAGATTACCATCACCCACAGTAAGCTGGCGGCAGTGGGGCAATATGTGCTCATTACCGCTCAGGGCCAGCCAGTTGGCCCAGCTTACTCCGGCGTATTCCGGGCCCGCCACCAGCGGCAGCCTGATCAGGTCTTCTACCCGCTGTAGCTGTGCCGCCAGCGCCGGCGCGCACACCGGAAAGGCAGTATCACTCATCAGCCAGTCACTGTGCAGGCCAGTATAATTACCTTCGCCATAGCGAATGGCCAGATCCGCTTCGCCAGCGGCAAAGTCGGCCAGTTGCTGACTGGGCTGCAGCCGCAGCTCAAGATGAGGGTGAAGTTCGGTAAAGCGCCATAATCTTGGCATCAGCCAGCGCGCCGCGAAAGAAGGCAACACACTAAGCTGCAGCGGGCCGGCAGCAGGTGACAGCAATTGATTCAGACCTTGTTCAAGCGTTGCCAGCCCTTGCTCGGCAAAAGGGAGTAAAGTGCGGCCTTCATAAGTAAGCACCATGCCAGCCCCCTTACGCACAAACAGCCGGCAACCAAGGGAAGATTCAAGATTGCGGATCTGCTGACTGACTGCCGCCTGAGTCACACAGAGCTCGTCAGCAGCAGCGGAATAACTACCATGGCGGGCAGCCACGGCAAATACCCGCAGCCCGCTCAGCCGGTTGGCAGTAACAAGCCGGGGGTTCAGCGCGTCAGCCCTTGTTCAGTACCGGCCTGGCATACATGGCCAGCACCCGCTCGCGCAGCTCGGCAGGTACCTGGCTCATGTGTGCGTCAAAGGCTCGTCGCTCGGCGTCATTTACTCCCACTGTCTGGCCGGCTGCCAGTAAATTGCTGGGAAACAAATGGTAGTTGGCGTGTATTTCCTGATCTATCTCGCGGGCCAGCTCATCAGCATTATCTGCGTCTGTGTTCAGCGGCTTGCCAAAAGCCACATGAACCCGACCTTTATGGCCGGTAATGCCCTGCACTATGCTTTGAATATCTTCGAATTCGCTTTTTTCATAAGCACCGGCCGTTTCCTTGGCGTGCAGCTCCCGGGCTTTGGCTACATCACCGGGGTCATATTCATACGATATGGAGACAGGTACCAGGTTCAGGCTGCTAATGTAGTCGTTAAAGGGAATTTTCTGCTTTTTCCCTTCCATATAGAACATTTTAAGAATGGCCGGATCCGTTTTGTCATTACCGTCCTTGGCCCGCCCTTCCTTCTGAGCAATCCAGATAGAGTGCTGTTCATCAAGAGAATGACGCAGGTAGGCAGAGAGCTCGCTGAACGCCTTCATCATCTCCCGCGGCCCCTTGGCGGAGCGCTTGACGATGAAGCTCTTGTTGAGCTTCATCAGTTCGGTGGCGCAGGGCTTGCGCAGCAGGTTATCGCCAATGGCAATGCGCACCGTATTCAGCTGATGGGTATACAGGCCCCAGTTGACAAAGGCCGGATCCATGGCGATATCTCTGTGATTGGAGATAAACAGATAGCCGGCATTCGGGTCCAGATGCTCCAGCCCGGAATAGCTGACGCCCTGAGTGGTGCCCGCTATCATTTTTTCCATAAAACGGGCTACCTCCAGCTGCACCTGATGCACACTGGTGACCCGACGCCAGCGCCAGGTCAGGTAAAGGCGAATCAGTCCCTTGACCAAGCCACCGCCTATGCGGGACAAACCACCATAGCGATAGCGGGCAATGGCACCGATAAACTCGTCGTCTGCAATCAGCCGGGCAATAGCGCCAGCCACCTCGTCATCATTATAAGGACGAATATCTTTAAATAAATCTGTGTCAGAAACCATGAAAGCCCAGAATCGAAGACAAAAAACCGGCCAGATTTTACACCCTTTGCGCTCAAAGGATAACGGTTAAGGGCAAATTCAGTACCAGATCATCACCACACAGGCCGCCGTCAGCGCTCCCATAACACTATTAAACCGCCGCCAGTGAACATCAGTGTGCAGCCAGCGCCGTACCCGCATTCCTATCAAGGTCCATAAGTGACCAGTGACGATGCCGCACATTAAAAACACTCCCAGCACCGTCCAGGCCGAAGGCCAGTATTGTTCACCTGCCAGGGTAAACCCGCTGATGGCAGAAATGGCCATTAACCAGGATTTGGGGTTCAGAAACTGAAAAAGGGCACCCTGATACCAGCGCATACCGGATTCATGACTGTTCGGTGGCGGGGCCACGGCAATGCGCCAGGCCAGCCACAACAAGTAACCACTGCCGGCAATTTTAAGGCCCCATTGCAGCGCCGGCCACAGCTCAAACAACCGGCCCAGCCCAAGCGCGGTGAACAGCAGCAGCAGCTGCAGCCCCAGCATGATACCCAGCAACAGTTTGAGTGACGACCGGTAACCATTATGAGTGCCGGAGCTGGCCAGTAACATATTATTGGGGCCGGGTGTACCACAGGCAGCAAGCGCAAAACCTGCCACCGGCCCCAGCAGAGAGATATCCATGACAGGGTTACCAGTAATGTGTTCGGTGAGAGCGTTGTTTTACTCGATTTTAGCGTCTGCGCCCAGTATTTTAGGTGCATTGTTCCCTCTGAGCTCATTGCCATGATCCATCCAAGCCGGTTTCAGCCATCCTGGTGGGCGCGTAATGCTCATCTGCAAACCATTCTTGCCCGTTATCTGCACCGTCAGCGCCAGCACTACCAAAACGAGCGGCTTGACTTACCCGACGGTGACTTTATAGATCTGGCCTGGGCCATGCCGCTGCAAGATGAAGCCCGCCCTCTGATAGTGCTGTTTCATGGCCTGGAAGGCGATGTGCAGTCTCATTATGTACAGGGCATGATGGCAGCCTTACACCATCAGGGCTGGCAGCCGGTATTAATGCATTTTCGCGGTTGTAGTGGCGAGCCCAACCGGCTGTTGCGAGCCTATCACTCCGGTGAAACAGAAGACGCAGCCTTTGTGCTCAGCACACTGCGCCAGCGCTTTCCGGGCAGAGTCATGGCGGCTATCGGTTATTCTCTGGGGGGCAATATGCTGGTAAATTATCTGGCTAAATATCACCGGAATCCGCTGTGTGCAGCGGTGGTGGTATCGGCCCCTCTGCAGCTGGCGGCCTGTGCTGATCGCATTAACCGCGGATTCTCCCGAGTATATCAGCGCTATCTGCTCGATCGTATGAAGCTTAACTGGCAGCGAAAACTGGCCCGTCATCGCCATGCCGGTATTGACACCGACATTAACGCCATTGCCAGCCTGCGGGAGTTTGATAACCGCCTGACCGCCCCCATTCATGGTTTTAACGATGCGGATGACTATTACCGGCGCTGCTCCGGTCTGCCACGGCTGGCTGATATCATCACGCCTACGCTGGTGCTGCATGCCGCCGACGATCCCTTTATGACAGATGCAGTAATACCGGAAGCAGACGCCCTGCCTCCGGCCATTACCTATGAGCTCAGCCGTCATGGTGGCCATGTGGGCTTTATGCACGGCGCTCCCTGGCGGCCACGTTACTGGCTGGAGCACCGGATACCCGGCTGGCTGCAGCAACACTTACTTTTCACTCAGGATCACGATTGATGATTATCTCCCATCGCGATTTGTCCGACGACACGCTCAAGAATTTGATTGAACACTTTGTACTGCAGGAAGGCACAGAGTATGGCGAGCAGGATATCTCGCTCGGACAAAAAGTATTAGAAGTAAAACAACAACTTGAGCGGGGTGATGCGGTCATTGTTTATAGTGAGTTGCATGAAACCGTGAACATAGTGCCGGCACAGCGTTTCGCTCACAAACCTTGACCTTGGCCCTGAGCACTGCGTATAAACACTGTCGGTTTCATCAATTTAAGGGTTTGTCATGTCTGCCAAGCACCCCATTATAGCGGTGACCGGCTCTTCGGGTGCCGGCACATCGACCTCTACTGAAGTGTTTCAGTCCATGTTTGCCCAGCTGGGTGTGAAAGCCGCCATGCTTGAAGGTGACAGCTTTCACCGCTATACCCGGCCGGAAATGGATGTTGCCATTCGCCGGGCCAGAGAGCAGGGCCGGCATATCAGCTATTTTGGCCCCGAGGCCAACGACTTTGAGCTGCTGGAGCAGTTTTTCAAGGAATATGGCGATACCGGCACCGGTCAGTTCCGACGCTACCTGCATACTTTTGATGAAGCCGTGCCCTTTAACCAGATGCCGGGTACCTTTACTCCCTGGCAACAGCTGCCCGACGATACCAACCTGCTGTTTTATGAAGGCCTGCACGGCGGTGTGGTCACCGGCGAGCACAACGTGGCCCAACATGTCGACCTGCTGGTGGGCATGGTACCCATTGTTAACCTGGAGTGGATTCAAAAGCTAATCCGTGACACTGCTGAGCGCGGCCACTCCCGGGAAGCAGTCACCGACTCCATCGTCCGCTCCATGGAAGACTACATCAACTTTATTACTCCGCAGTTTTCCCGTACCCATATCAACTTTCAGCGGGTGCCCACGGTAGATACGTCCAACCCCTTCAGTGCCAAGGTGATCCCCAGCCTGGATGAAAGCATGGTGGTGATTCGTTTTCGTGGCATCAAGAACGTGGATTTTCCCTACCTGCTGGCCATGATCGACGGTGCCTTTATGTCCCGGCGCAACACCATAGTGGTGCCCGGCGGCAAAATGGGCTTTGCCATGGAGCTGATTTTGCGCCCCATGCTGGAGCAGTTGCTGGAAACCGGAAAAATCCGCTGAATACAAACAGGCCCGGCATGGCCGGGCCTGAAAAGAGGCATGCCAGCTGTTAGCCAAAGGGCTCGGGTGCAGGCGTTTGGTTAGTAGACGGCGGTAATATCGGCAGCTCGAAACGGGGCTGCTCACCGGTCAATGATTTCAGAAACGCCACTATCTGGCTGACTTCCTGATTCGAATAAACCCGGCCCAGCTGTAACCGCCCCATAATATCTACCGCCTCTTCCAGTGTCGCTGCCTCACCGTCATGAAAATAGGGATAGGTCAGCTCCACATTACGCAAGGTCGGCACCTTAAAGGTAAAACGATCCGCATCCTTACCGGTAACGGCAGCACGGCCAATGGCATCAGAGTCGGACTGATAGGGCTCCACCACCCCCATTTTCTGAAAAGACGTGCCGCCCAGATTGGGGCCGTTATGACAGGCCACACAACCACTTTGCTTGAACAACTGATAACCGGCCAGGGCTTGAGCGCTCAGGGCGTTATCATCTCCCTTCAGCCACTGATCAAACGGCGAGTCGGGAGTCACCAGGGTTTCCTCAAAAGCGGCAATGGCGTCGGTGACCATATCGATATCCAGCTCAGACTGACCAAACACCGTCTCAAATTCGGAAACATAACCGGGAATGGACTGCAGCACTCCGATGGCCAGCTCATGAGTAAACGCCATTTCACCCGGATTAGCAATGGGCCCGCCTGCCTGTTCCTTGAGATCCGCTGCACGACCGTCCCAGAACTGAGCCAGGTTGAGACTGGAGTTCAGTACCGTAGGCGAGTTGATCGGCCCTTGTTGCCAGTTATGGCCAATGGACGTTTTAAGATTATCGGTTCCTCCCATCGACAGGTTATGGCAGGAGTTGCAGGAAATAAAACCCGAACGGGACAGGCGAGGATCAAAGAACAGCTTTTTTCCCAGTTCCGCCATGGCTGCATCGCTTACCTCAGCAGCTGGTATTGGCTGTACCGGCTCATTGCGTGGTCCCTGAGCATAAACCGCAGGGCCTGCCAACAGCAGACCGACGGCCAGACTGGTCAGTGTCATTTTCATGTTGCTTCCTTCTGATGATGGGCGAATGACAGCCACGAGACTGTTGTTATGGTTCTGGTTTCGCCCAGCATAATCAAAAACAGAAAGACTCAATTTGACCCAGATCAGTCAGCACTCTGTTCCATACTCAATACAGCCTGAGCCTCAGGCTGCTTTAATTTCAAAGGAAGAAGAAATCTCAACCGCCTTTTCCAGCATTTTGATCACGGAACAGTATTTTTCCATCGACAGTTCGACTGCCCGCGCCACCTGTTTTTCTGACAGCTCATGACCGGTTACCACAAAATGCAGATGAATGCGGGTAAATACTCGGGGGGGATTTTCCGCCCGTTCGGCACTGAGCTCGGCGTCACACCCGGTAATAACCTGGCGTCCTTTTTCCAGAATAGATACAACATCAATGGCACTGCAGCCACCGGCACCCAGCAGCACATGTTCCATGGGGCTGGCCCCTTCGCCCGGGTTGGTGCCGTCCAGAATGATTTTATGTCCTGACTCGGATTCGCCTTCAAAGCACATGTCCCGCAACCAGCTGACTTTTGCTTTCATAACATCTCCTTATAAAAACAGGCATAATAGCCTATTGCTTTAGTAGTAGAAAACCGGCGCGGCTCTTGATGAAGGTCTCCAAGCCTTTTATGCTAGCCGCTCACCCACGCAATTAGGTATAAGGCTGAGCCTTTGTAGCCCAGCCCGTCTCAAGAGGTATATTCATGGTTATCGGCAAGCCCCAAAGTGACCCGACCCTGGAATGGTTTTTGTCACATTGCCATATTCACAAGTATCCGGCCAAGAGCTCGCTGATCCATGCGGGTGAAAAGGCGGAAACCCTCTACTACATCGTTAAGGGTTCAGTGGCCGTGCTGATCAAGGATGAAGACGGCAAGGAAATGATCCTCTCTTACCTGAACCAGGGTGACTTTATCGGTGAGCTGGGTCTGTTTGAAGACACCGACAACCCGGTACGCACCGCCTGGGTTCGCGCCAAATCTCCCTGTGAAGTAGCCGAAATTTCCTACAAGAAATTTCGTCAACTGATCCAGGTGAATCCGGAAATTCTGATGCGACTGTCGGCTCAGATGGCCAGTCGGCTGCAGACCACCAGCCAGAAGGTAGGTGACCTGGCGTTCCTGGACGTGACCGGCCGTATTGCAGAAACCCTGCTGAGCCTGGCCCGTCAGCCCGACGCCATGACCCATCCCGACGGTATGCAGATCAAAATTACCCGTCAGGAAATTGGCCAGATTGTGGGCTGTTCCCGAGAAACCGTAGGCCGTATTCTGAAGATGCTGGAAGAGCAGAATCTGATCACCGCTCACGGCAAAACCATAGTGGTGTTCGGTACCCGCTGAGCCACTCGAATTGTTTATGATAACGCCACCTTAGCGGTGGCGTTTTTGTTGGTTATCAACCTTGAGGAAAAATGATGTCGAGCCGAGTTTATTGCATTGCCGCATTCAAACCCAAACCGGGCAAGGAGCAGGAGCTGTTTCGTGTGTTACAGGCGCTTGAAAGCGATACCCTGCGTGAAGACGGCTGTATTCAGTATCGGGTCACCCGTCATGTTGACAGCCCCTTTGCCGGTGGCCACAGCTTTCCATTGGTGTTTAACGAGATTTGGGCCGATATGGCCAGTTTTGAGGCCCACTGCCAGCGCAGCGGTATTCAGGCGTTTTTTGAAGCCCACTGCGTCAGCCCCGACGGGCTGGTGGCCGAGCACAATGTGTGTATCTACACCGACGAACCGGAAGACTTTGACGCCCCGCGTTTCTGAGTGAGGGATTGTAGGCCAATGCTCGCAAGGAGGGTAAAGGGAGCGGTTTCACGACCGATCAAATGCCATGGCCGAAAATTGCTCCTGCATGTTCGGCATTCCCACCATCCCTGGCGGTCAGATGCATTTGCCGAGCGCCCAGGGGGCGAGCTTACTCGCCGTGACGAACTAAAACGCCTGAACGAACATTTATTATGTTCGCAGCAGGCTTTTTAGTGAGTGGCAATTCAGCGAAGCGTGTCGTGAAACCGTCCCTTTGTCCGACTGAGGCCGGGCTTAATCCACCAGGCCGTACTGGTCGCGCAGTATGGCGATAATGTCGGCCTTGGGATTGTCAGAGAGTTCCAGTTTCTGGCCGGTGATTTTCTCGGCAATGCCCACATAGGTGCGGGAAATATTCATCAGCACTTCTACCGGCAGGGCATTGTTCTCGGCCAGGGCTTCCCGCTCGGGCATGCGCTCCTTGTTGAGCAGAATGTCCGGATCGGGAAAATGCTTAAGCAGCAGCTGGCGAAAGTCCTCTTTTGAATTTTCCACAATTCGACCTTCCCGGTAGGCCGGTCCATCCCAGATGCGGGATGAATCGGGCGTGCCCACCTCGTCCATGTAGATCAGCTTTTCGTTGCCCTGATCGTCGGTGACATAGCCAAACTCGAACTTGGTATCCACAAACACCTGATCGATTTTCGCCAGCTCTTGGCTTATCACCTCAAAGCCTTCTTTCAGCAGCCGCTCATAAGTGGCGATGTCGTCCCGGCTTTTGAAATTAAAGGCGGCGAAGTTGTCTTCAATGTTCTGGCGGGTGATGTTGACGTCGTCCGCTTCCGGCACGCCGGGAATACCCTTGAGAATGCCCTTGGTGGATGGCGTCATCAGCAGCTCAGGCAGCTTTTGATCCTTTTTCAGCCCTTCGGGCAGACGAATACCGCAAAACTCCCGCTCACCCTTTTCATAACTGCGCCACATGGATCCGGTGATGTACTGACGGCAAATAGCTTCAATTTTGACCGGGGTGGCCTTTTGCACTATCCACACAAAGGGATGGGGAATGTCGAGAATATGGCTGTCGGCCAGGCCCTGCTCCTTGAACAGACGGAACCAGTGATTGGAGATGGCATTCAGCGCCGCGCCCTTGCCCGGTACGCCGTTAAGACCTTCTTCGCCGTGCCAGATGCAATCAAAAGCGGAGATACGGTCGCTGATCACCATGATCGCCAGCGGCGCATCGGGGGCGACTTTATAGCCTTTTTCCTGGATCAGCCGGCGGCTGTCTGCTTCCGTCAGCCAGTAAACGGAGCGCACCTTACCGCTGTGTACCGGCTGGTGGGTTCGAATGGGAAGATCATTATTAACGGCCAAAACCTTGTCTGCGAGGCTCATCACTGTTGTCCTGTATATGGGGGGTATTAAGCGCCGCCATTCTACCAGATGTGAGAAACCGGCAATAGCCGCACCAGCAGGCCGCCCAGGTCCGGCTGAGCCGGTGCCAGCCAGATTGCGCCCGCCAGCAGTGCCAGCAACAGCAGGTTGGGCAGCGGTGCCGGCCACTCAATCAGCTTGAAGGCAGTACCAAAGGATTTTTTAATGCGTCGGCCTTCCAGATCGATACTGTACAGCTCGTCCAGCAGCAGGTGAATGCAGGCACCAAGAAACACAAACAGGCCGGTAAACCAGGCCATATCTGATGGCTGACTAAACAAACGATCGGCTACCACCACTGTCATCAGACCAAATACCGCATTGGCCAGCAACGAATGCAGGCTGGCCCTGTGCACGGTGAAATGCGCAAAAAACCAGCACAGCGGATAGCGTACCAGGCCATAACCCACCGCCCCCAGCACCAGGGTATCAACCAGCGACAAATGCTGCTGGCCAAACAATAACGCCAGCGTCGCTGCCAGGGCACCAAACAGCCGGAATACGATATTCAAAGAGCGGGATGAGTCCGAATCCATATCCGGCAAAATACCGCCCAGACTGCCCGCCAGCCACAACAGACAAGCCTGAGTTAAGGTCACTTCCTCTGCCCACACCATACCGGCGGCCAGCAAACCGCTGGCGGCGCTTGCCACCTGAATATGAGTTCTGAAATTCGCCATCGACCACCTTTCCCGGCGCTAAGAAAGAGGCGAGTCTAGCATGGGACTACTGGACAAAAAAACAGGGGCTGCCGAGGCAGCCCCGTGACGGTGCAACAGTGCGTCCCTATCTGTCCGGCTCAGTGGCTCGGCAACAGTCCTGCCGGTACCAGATGGCTGAGCACGTTGGCCTTGAGCAGGGCGTTGGCCTGCTCGATATCCGGACCAAAGAAACGGTCCTTGTCGTAATAGCTCACCCGCTCACGCAGGGTTTGGCGCGCCTGCTCCAGCACTTCGGTGGTGTGCAGGCCACCGCGGAAGTCCAGCCCCTGACAGGCTGCCAGCCATTCAATGGCCAGCACGCCCCGGGTGTTTTCCGCCATGTCCCACAGCCGGCGACCGCCGTTGGGGGCCATGGAGACATGGTCTTCCTGGTTGGCGGAAGTGGGCAGCGAGTCCACCGAGTGCGGGTGCGCCAGCGCCTTGTTGTCGGAGGCCAAAGCTGCTGCCGACACCTGAGCAATCATAAAGCCGGAGTTGACCCCGCCGTTTTCCACCAGGAAGGGCGGCAGGCCCGACATATGGGTGTCCATCATCAGCGACACCCGGCGCTCGCTTAAGGATCCGATTTCGGCAATGGCCAGGGCCAGGTTGTCGGCGGCCATGGCCACCGGCTCGGCGTGGAAGTTGCCGCCGGAAATCACGTCGTTGTCGTCGGCAAACACCAGCGGGTTGTCGGACACGGCGTTGCCTTCAATTAACAATACCTCGGCGGCCTGACGCAGCTGGGTCAGACAGGCGCCCATCACCTGGGGCTGACAGCGCAGGGAATACGGATCCTGCACCTTGGCACAGTTAACGTGAGAGCGGCTAATCTCGCTCGCCTCGCCCAGCACGTGGCGGTAGGCGGCGGCGGCATCGATCTGCCCCTGCTGGCCACGCACGTCGTGAATGCGCGGGTCAAACGGACGGCGTGAGCTCAGGGTGGCTTCCACCGTCAGGCCGCCCACGGCAATGGCCCCGGCGAACAAGTCTTCCGCCTCAAACAGGCCGCGCAGGGCAAAGGCGGTGGACACCTGGGTGCCATTCAGCAGCGCCAGGCCTTCCTTCGGTGCCAGCCCCATGGGCTTGAGTCCGGCGATCTCCAATGCCTGGCCGGCACTGATGATCTCCCCCTTATAGCGGGCATGACCCTCGCCCAGCAGCACGCAGCTCATGTGCGCCAGCGGCGCCAGATCCCCTGAAGCACCCACGGAGCCCTTGCCGGGAATACAGGGGTAGACCTCATGGTTAACCAGCGCCATCAGTGCCTCCAGCACGTCCAGGCGAATGCCGGAAAAGCCCCGGGCCAGACCGTTGATCTTGAGCACCATGATGAGTCGCACCAGATTGTCGCTCACCAGTTCGCCCAGGCCGGTGGCGTGGGACAGCACCAGGGAGCGCTGCAGGGTTTCCAGATCTTCGGGTTTGATGCGAGTGTTGGCCAGCAGGCCAAAGCCGGTGTTGATGCCATAGACGGTGCGGTCTTCCGCCACCATGCGGTTCACGCAATCCACCGAGGCCTGAATGGCCTTATGGGTGCTGGAGTCCAGGCTCAGCTTAACCGGCTGCTGATAGGCCTGGCGCATTTGCGCCAGGGTCATTTTTCCGGGGTTGATGGTCAGTGTGTTCATCGTGTTCAGTCCTTCTTGCTCAAGCCATTCACCATGGGCAGATCCAGGCCCTGCTCCCGGGCGCAATCAATGGCAATATCATAGCCGGCATCGGCATGACGCATCACCCCGGTGCCCGGGTCGTTGCGCAGCACGCGGCCCAGACGGGCGGCGGCGGCGTCGGTGCCGTCGGCGACGATCACCACGCCCGAGTGCTGGCTGAAGCCCATGCCCACGCCGCCACCGTGGTGCAGAGATACCCAGGTGGCACCGCCGGCGGTGTTCAGCAGGGCGTTCAGCAGCGGCCAGTCGGAGACCGCATCGGAGCCGTCCTTCATGGCTTCGGTTTCCCGGTTGGGGCTGGCTACCGAGCCGGAGTCCAGGTGATCCCGGCCTATTACTATGGGCGCCTTGAGCTCGCCGTTCTTAACCATGTCATTGAATGCCTGGCCAAGACGGGCGCGATCCTTCAGACCCACCCAGCAGATCCGCGCCGGCAGACCCTGAAAGCTGATGCGCTCCCGGGCCATGTCGAGCCAGTTGTGCAGGTGCGGATCATTCGGGATCAGCTCCTTCACCTTGGCGTCGGTCTTGTAAATGTCTTCCGGATCGCCGGACAGCGCTACCCAGCGGAACGGGCCGATACCCTGGCAGAACAGCGGGCGAATATAGGCCGGCACGAAGCCGGGGAAGTCAAAGGCGTTGTCCACTCCCTTTTCTTTGGCCATCTGGCGAATGTTGTTGCCGTAATCGGTAGTGGCCGAGCCCCGCTCCTGCAGCGCCAGCATGGCGCGCACCTGAATGGCCATGGACTCCTTGGCGGCATCCACCACGGCGGCTTCGTCCTTGCGGCGCATCTCAGCGGCGTAGTCCATGGTCCAGCCCTTGGGCAGATAGCCGTTCAGGGGATCGTGGGCACTGGTCTGATCGGTGGTCACGTCGGGCACTATGCCGCGCGCCACGATTTCCGGGAAGATGTCGGCACAGTTGCCGAGCAGGCCCACGGACACTGCCTCGCCCTTGCTCTTGGCTTCATCGATGATGCCCAGCGCTTCATCCAGGCTATAGGCCTTTTTATCGACGTAACGGGTACGCAGACGGAAGTCGATGCGGGTTTCGTCACATTCCACCGCAATACAGCTGAAGCCGGCCATGGTGGCCGCCAGGGGCTGGGCACCGCCCATGCCGCCCAGACCGCCGGTGAGGATCCAGCGACCTTTGGCGTCGCCGTTAAAGTGCTGCTTGGCCATGGCCACAAAGGTTTCGTAAGTGCCCTGCACAATGCCTTGAGAGCCGATGTAGATCCAGGATCCGGCGGTCATCTGGCCGTACATCATCAGGCCCTTTTTATCGAGCTCGTTAAAGTGCTCCCAGTTGGCCCAGTGGGGCACCAGGTTGGAGTTGGCCAGCAGCACCCGGGGGGCGTCGGCGTGGGTCTTGAACACGCCCACCGGCTTGCCGGACTGGATCAGCAGGGTTTCGTCGTCTTCCAGCCGGGTCAGCACATCCTTGATGCGATCAAAACAGGGCCAGTTGCGGGCCGCGCGGCCGATGCCGCCGTACACCACCAGATCCTCGGGGCGCTCGGCTACATCCGGGTGCAGGTTGTTGTGCAGCATGCGGTAAGCGGCTTCGGTGAGCCAGCTTTTACAGATTTTGTTGACGCCGGTGGGTGCCTTGATCACACGGCGGGGATCGTGACGCTTGTTTTGAGATGACAGGTTTTGCTGAGACATGGAAAATTCCCTCTTCAGTGTCGTAATCAATACAGTAATTTCAATTCAGTGAGTCTTGCCGGCGAACACGCGTTGGGCCAGGGTGGGCAGACCCACGCTGTAAGCCAGCTCGGCCGGATTGTTCGTGTTCCACAGGCAGAAATCCGCCTGCAGGCCGGGAGCAATGCGTCCGGTTTGTTCATGCAGCCCCAGAGCGCGGGCACCGTGGGCGGTGACGCCGCTCAGGGCTTCCTGCGGCGTGAGCCGGAACAGGGTGCAGGCCATGTTCAGCATCAGCCGCAGGCTGAAAATAGGGGAAGTACCGGGGTTGGCATCGGTGGCCAGAGCCATGGGCACGCCATGGCGACGCAGTAGCTCAATGGGCGGTACTTTGGTTTCACGCAGCATGTAAAAGGCGCCCGGCAGCAGGGTAGCAACGGTGCCAGCCTCGGCCAGCGCCCTGACGCCGGCTTCGTCCAGATACTCGATATGATCCACCGACAGCGCCCCGGCCCTGGCCGCGGCAGCGCTGCCGCCGAGATTGGACAGCTGCTCTGTGTGACCCTTGATGGCCAGCCCATGCTGCCTGGCGGCGGCATACACCCGCTGGCATTGAGCCACAGAAAAGCCAATGCCCTCGCAGAATACGTCCACCGCATCCGCCAGCCCGTCGGCGGCCGCCGCCGGGATCATGCGGGTGCACACCAGATCGATATAGCCGTCGGCATCATCTTTATATTCCGGCGGCAGGGCATGGGCCCCCAGCAAAGTGGTCACCACCCGCACCGGCCGCTCATGGCCGAGGCGGCGGGCCACCCGCAGCATTTTGAGTTCGTCTTCCACGGTCAGGCCGTAGCCGGACTTGATCTCCACCGTGGTCACGCCTTCACTCATCAGCGCCTCAAGGCGTGGCAGGGCAGCGGCAAACAGCTGCTCTTCACTGGCCACGCGAGTGGCGCGCACCGTGCTGAGAATGCCGCCGCCGGCACGGGCGATCTCTTCATAGCTCTTGCCTTCGAGCCGGGCCTCAAACTCGCCGGCGCGGCTGCCGCCAAACACCAGATGGGTATGGCAGTCCACCAGCCCCGGAGTCAGCACTCGCCCTTGAGCGTCAATCACCTCGCCGGCAGCCTGTTCGCTGGCCGGCAGCTCGCTCATGGCACACACCCGCTCGATCAGACCATTTTTTACCGCCACCGCCATGGGTTGAGCGGCGCTATTAAGGCCGTCAAACAGGGTGACGTTGATCCAGAGGCGATCCGGTTGTGACATGACAGGCTCCTTTCTGCGTTATTTGTATATACATTTAAAAGAACAATGCCCGCCTTGGCAACCAAAAAAATCAGACAAAGTAGGAATAAAGGATCCGGATCACACAATTATTTTACATATGAGAAAGGCGAACATGGTATTTGTATATACATAAAACTGAATAACATGCCGAAAAATCCGTGGTCGAGTACGGCGCAGACTGGCCCAGTACGCCGCTTGCCGCTACTATGTCCGCTTTTATACGGAATCCCTTCATGGCCCTTTCCGCCACCCTGCGCAAGGTGCGCATCAATATCAGTGATCTGACCCGCCATTATTACGAGGCTCACAGCCTGACCGTGGCTCAACATCCGTCCGAAACCGACATTCGCCTGATGGTGCGGCTGCTGGCCTTTATGCGCCATGCCGATGAAGATTTAAGCTTTACCAAGGGGCTGAGCACCGACGACGAGCCCGAGCTGTGGCAAAGGGCCCCAGACGGTCGCATTGTGTTGTGGGTGGAGCTGGGTGAACCCAGCGTCAAGCGCATCAAGCAGGCGTTGTCCCAGGCCGAGCGAGTGGTGATTTACAGCTATGGCGGCCGTAGTGCCGATGAATGGTGGAACAAGCACAAGGTGGAGCTGGGTCATTTGCCGAGACTGGAGATTTTCCATCTGGCCGATCCGCAACCGGCGCAACTGGGGGAACTGTGCCAGCGCAGCATGGACCTGTTCGCCACCCTGCAGGAAGAGGAAGTTCAGCTTACCGACGGCAGCCACAGCCTGGATCTGCAACTGACCCGCTGGCGGTAAACACCGGGGAATAGGGATTGGGGAATCCCAACTCCCTATTCCCCATTCCCTGCTCCCTATAACTTGAGTGTGGATCTCAGCTTGTAGCGGTTGCCGGGGTGCCAGAGGCGGGCGAAGCTCACCAGCTGGTTGAGGGACCAGGTGCGGCGAGTCACCAGCAGACAGGGTTGCTCTGAGGCAATCTGCAGCCAATCGGCTATGTTGGCCGGGGCAAGCCGGGCTTCAACAATATGCTCCATATCAGACAGTGGACACTGGGCCACCAGATAGGCATTGGGGGTCTGCCGGGTGAAATCGCAGCTCAGGTAGTCCGGCGCCAGCTGAGGGTTGACGAAGCGCTCTTCCACCTGAATGGGTACGCCGTTTTCCAGATGAACCAGCACCGAATGAAACACGTTTGAGTTGAGCCGCATGCCCATATTGAGGGCCACTTCCTCGTCGGCCCGGCGTCGATCCAGCACCAGCACTCTGTTGGTGTAGTCATGGCCCCGGCTTTGCACCTCATCGGCAATATTATTGATGTCCGCCAGGGGTGACTCCGCCTTGGGCTCGGTGACAAAGGTCCCCAGCCCGGCCCGGCGCATCAGATAGCCTTCCTGCACCAGGTCGCGAATGGCCTTGTGAGCAGTCATTCGGCTGACCCTGAACTGCTCAGCCAGCTCCTGCTCGGGGGGAATTTGCTGATGAAGCCGGTATTCCCCCGACTCGATACGGGCCAGAATATGTTGCTTGATCTGTTGATAAAGGGGAATGGAAGGGGTCACATGGCCTCCTGCTGGTGAAACTCAATTGTACATACAATTAATCATGAGTCACGTCAGAGATCTGTAATCCACAAGGCGGATCTTTTCACTTTACCGGTTTTGCGCTATGGTGCGCGCAATTTCGGCAAGCCCGCCTTTAATTCCAGAGATAACAGGTTGATTGTGGAAAAACATGAAGAGGTACTGGTGGCCCTGCGCCAGATCATTCGCGCCATCGATCTGCATTCACGCCAGCTCAGCAAGGCGTCCGGTCTTACCGGCCCTCAGTTGCTGCTGATGCAGTCCATCAGCGAACATGGTGATATCACCATGCGTAAACTGGCCCAGGCCACCAATATGAGTCAGGCCACCGCCACTACCATTATTGACCGGCTGGAGCAGAAAAATCTGGTTCGCCGTGAGCGCAGCCAGACCGATAAACGCAAGGTACACGCTGTGCTAACCGAAGACGGCGTGGAAAAGCTGAAAACCGCACCGCGGCCGCTGCAAGAAAGCTTTATACAGCGCTTTCAGTCGCTGGATGAGTGGGAGCAAAACCTGCTGTTGTCGTCGCTGCAGCGTATTTCTTCCATGATGAACGCCCACGATCTGGACGTGGCCCCCATGCTGCAGGTGGGCAGCCTGCTGCGCGAATAACCGCGCAGCCACCTTATTTACTCCAGACCGATACCAATATTAGACACACCGCCCTGTGCGGCAAAGTCCCGCACTGCCAGAATGGTATCGGCATCCCTTGGCTGAGCCACCCGCTCAAGCAACTCTACCTGAAATTCCATCTCGGCTTCCATCAGCTCATGCTCGTAGAGTTCATGCTCTTCCAGCTCCCGCTCCGCCATCAGCTCGGCAAAACCGGCGACCGTGCCCAGAGACGCGTTACTTGCTTCCACCGCTTCTTCGCCGATGCGGCAAATCACCGAGTTGTAGGCCGTTCCCAGCGCCACACAGGCATCCAGTGCCGGCCAGGCACCATAGGATTCAAATTTGTTCGGATCCGGAATAATATTCTCAAATGCTTCCAGCTCAGCAGATAAATCCACCCGGGAGCCCTTGACTGTCAGATAGGTCCAGAGTACATCCAGACAGTGACGAAAACGGTTACCGTCGCCAAAACCAGCGGTCTCGGCAAACAGCCGGTAATTAGGATACATGCGCTCAGCCAGCGCCAGCGCAAACACGGTTTGCTGCCAGGGCGTCAGTTTGTTGAGCTTTTTATAAAATTTATCGCCGAACACGCGAAATTCCTTGTAGTTGGGTTTGCTGCCGTTTACTTAAAAACCGTTTGCCTTCAGGCTCACAATTTACGGCGCAAACACTGGTATAAGATTTTGCCTGTGTCATTGTCTCATAAAAACCGGCGAACACCCCATTTCAAGGAGAAAGGTATGGCCAATCATACCCTGCTGCTGCTCAGCCAGGACAATCATCACTATCAGGATCTGCTGAGTAAGGCTTATCTGCCGGGTCTGACGGTGCTGATGCCCGGCAATGAAAACGAAATTCGTGCCGGTCTGGAACGGGCTGACATTCTGCTGGGCGAGCCTGCCCGCATTAAGCCCTGGCTGAAGGAAGCCCGCCAGGTAAAGTGGGTGCAGTCTACTTATGCCGGCGTGGATGTATTGCTGGGCCCGGGCCTTCGCCAGGACTATCAGCTGACCAACGTGCGTGGTATTTTTGGCCCGCTGGTGAGTGAATATATCTTTGCTCATCTGCTGTCGCTAACCCGCCATCTGCGTCATTACCGGGAGCAGCAACGTCATCATAACTGGCAGCCTATCGCATACCAGAGCCTAGCGGGAAAAACCATGCTGATCCTGGGCACCGGCAGCATTGGCCAGCATGTGGCCGGTACCGCCCGTCATTTTGGCATGAAGGTGCTGGGCATGAGCCGCACCGGCCGCGAAGCGCCCAACTTTGACCGTACCTTTCAGCCGCCAGCGCTGAACAAGGTGCTGCCCCAGGCCGATGTAGTGGTGAGCGTATTGCCGTCTACTCCCCAGACCCGCAAGCTGTTTGATGAAGACCGGCTGAATCACATCAAGCCCGGGGTGATTTTCTGTAACGTGGGCCGGGGGGATGCGGTGGACGAAACCGCCCTGCTGCACGCCCTGCGCACCGGCCGTATTGGTGCCGCCGTGCTGGATGTGTTTGCCACCGAACCACTGCCGCAAGACAGCCCGCTGTGGGACATGCCCAATGTAGTGATCACACCCCATAACTCGGGCTACAGCTTTCCGGATCAAATCGTGACCCGGTTCAGCCGCAACTATCTGAAGTTTATTGAAGGCAAAACCATGGAAGGCGTGGTGAACTTCGATCTGGGTTATTGATGCAAACGCTGCTTGCCGAGATACGCGCCTGCCGGCTGTGTGAAGCTCATCTGCCTCTGGGGCCGCGCCCTGTGGTGCAGCTGGGCACGGGAGCGCGTATTCTGATCATCGGCCAGGCCCCGGGCACAAAAGTGCATCAAACCGGCATTCCCTGGAACGACCCCAGCGGCGATACGCTGCGCCGCTGGCTGCAGGTAAGCCGCGAGCAGTTTTACGATCCTGAGCAGATTGCCATTATGCCCATGGGGTTTTGTTATCCGGGCCGGGGCAACAGCGGCGATCTGCCGCCCCGGCCCGAATGCGCACCCGCCTGGCACAAACGCATTCTGGCCGCCCTGCCCAATGTGCAGCTGACGCTGTTTATTGGTTTGTATGCTCAGCGTTATTATCTGGGCAAGCGCTGTGCCACCCTTACCGACACAGTTCGTCACTGGCGCGAATTCGCTCCGGACCGCCTGCCCCTGCCCCACCCTTCCCCACGTAACCGCCGCTGGCTGACGCAAAACCCTTGGTTCGAGCAGGAAGAGCTACCCGCTCTAAGAGCGCGGGTGCATGCCGTGTTGAAGAGCTGAAAGCCGGAAGACTCCGCAATGCGAAGCGACAGCACGGTTGCACTACGCCGACACGCTTCAAGCCCCTCCATGGGACGCTCGGCAAATGCCTTCCTTGGCATTTGACGGTCGGCTACGGCAATCCCCGCTGTCACTTCGTGAAATGGTAGAGCTGCCGATTTAAAAACTAACAGGCAATTGGATGCCAGCCTAGGGAGGGCAAAGGGTATCTGCTTCGCCGTGCCCTTCGCGCCAGGGATGGCGCGACGGAGCCTACAGGGAGGTATTCACGGCGTGCCGGAGAAGCAGTGCGCTTTGTCCGACGGGGAAGCATGGCAAAGCAGACAACATGCAACTTCGCACTACTGGTTAACCCCGTTTTGGCACAACCTGAGACAGCAGAAACAGCGCGGCGGCGGCCACCACCACGGACGGGCCTGTGGGGGTGTCGTAGCTTACCGACAACTGCAGGCCGCCGAGCACCGCCAGCACGCCGATACCCGAGGCCAGCGCGGCCATTTGTTCGGGCGTGCGGCTGAAGCGCCGGGCGGTGGCGGCAGGAATAATCAGCAGTGAAGTAATAATCAGCGCCCCCACAAACTTCATCGCCACCGCAATCAAGACGCTTATCATCAGCAGCAGCAGCAGTTTAAGCCGCTCTACCTTGAGACCTTCCACCCGGGCCAGCTCTTCGCTGACAGTAATGGACAACAGCGGGCTCCAGAACTTGCGCAGCACCAGCAGCAACAGGGCACCACCGCCATAAATCCAGAGCAGATCGGAGGTCTGAATGGCCAGCAGGTCCCCGAACAGATAGGCCATCAGATCGACCCGGATATTATCCATAAAGGCCAGAGCCACCAGCCCCAGAGACAAGGAAGTGTGGGCCAGAATGCCGAGCAGAGTATCCGTGCCCAGCCGGCTGCCACGCTGCAGTCCGGCCAGCAACAGACCCAGCAGCACACAGGCTACCAGCACCGCCAGAGTCAGGTTAATCTGCAGCAGCAGGCCCATGGCCACACCCAGCAGGGAAGAGTGAGCCAGGGTATCGCCGAAGTAGGCCATGCGCCGCCACACCACAAAACTGCCTAATGGCCCGGCCAGCAAGGCGATACCCAGGCCCGCCAGCAAGGCGTAAAGCAAAAAACTATCCCACATGGCGCACATCTCCGTGGTGTTCGTCGTCACAGTCGTGATGATGGGTATACACCGCCAGCTGTGCCAGCTCAGGCCGGCCGAACAAACGGGCAAATTCAGGATGACGGGCTACCTGTTCGGGCTCGCCGTGGCAGCAGACATGACGGTTGAGACAAATCACTCTGTGGGTACTGGCCATCACCAGATGCAGATCATGAGACACCATCAGGACACCGCATTGCAGCTCACCGGCCAGCTGCTGGATCAGCGCATACAGCTCGGTCTGGCCGTGCACATCCACCCCCTGAGCGGGTTCATCGAGGATCAGCAACTCGGGTGCCATCATCAGCGCCCGGGCCAGCAGAATACGCTGCATTTCGCCGCCGGACAGTGCCTGCATGGCCCGCTCGGCCAGCCGCTCAGCACCTACCCGGGCCAGCGCCTGTGCCACTGTCAGCCGGCGGCCGCAGGACAAACTCAGAAAACGCGCCACCGTGAGCGGCAGCACAGGATCAAGATGCAGTTTCTGCGGCACATACCCTACCCGCAGACCGGACTTGCGCCACAGCCGGCCCTGAGTTGCCTTGCGCAAGTCCAGCACCAGTTTGATCAATGAACTTTTACCTGCACCGTTGGGGCCGACCACGGTCAGGATCTCGCCCCTGTGCAGACTAAGAGAAATACTATCGAGAATGACGTTACCGTCAGCCTCCAGGCCGACGTTGGTCAGCTCTACCAGTTTGGTCATTGGCGATACGCCTTTACTTCAGCATTTGTAATATTATAACATTTCGATTCAGATAAACTCCATTCATCATCCAGAGTGTACCCGCCATGAGAGCCCTGTTTTTTCTCGGTCTGTTCTTTGCCGGCCAGGCCAATGCCGTGAACGTGCTGACCACGGTCAAACCCCTGCAATTGATTGCCAATGCCATTACCGACGGCGGCGAGCCTGCCGCCCTGCTGTTAAAGCCGGGTACTTCACCGCACGACTATGCCCTTAAGCCTTCTGATCTGCACCGTATCAATGACGCTGATCTGGTCATTTGGGTGGGCCCGGAGCTGGAACAGTTTCTTGAGCCTTTGCTGAAAGATCATTCGGGCAGCCTGGCATTAATGAACAGATTGTCACCTCATGATCACCATGATGAACATGAACCTCATGACGAGCATCATCATGATGAAGACAAGCACCATGATAACGGGAAAATCGTGATCACTCAGCAGGAAGATCACCATGATCATCATCATGGCGACCGGGATCCTCATATCTGGCTGGATCCGCACAATGCGCTGCAGATTGCTCGAATGATCACAACTCGCCTGGGTGAGCTGGATCACACCAACCTTGATCGATATCAACAAAACCTGATGCGCTTTGAGGCAAAGTTGGCGGCGGCTGACGAACAGGTGTCGGCACGCCTGGCACCGGCCAGAGACAAAGGATACTTTGTATTCCATGATGCCTATGGCTATTGGGAACAGCACTACCACATTCCTTCTCTCGGGCATTTTACCATTAGCCCGGAGCGGGCTCCCGGTGCCAAAACCGTGGCCAGCATTCATGAGGCGTTGAAGCAGGCGAACGCCGAGTGCGTGTTTGCCGAGCCTCAGTTCCGGCCAGCGGTAGTCAATGCAGTCGTACGAGGAACCCAGGCCAGGGTGGCTGAACTGGATCCTCTGGCCACGGCGGTTAAGCCAGATTCAGACGGCTATTTCCACTTTATGTTAAAGCTGGCGGACGATATGGCCGCTTGTTTATTGAATGAAAGATAAACACTCGGACACTATTTTTTGTATAATGCCGAACTTTCATATCAAGTGATGCACTAACCTTGGTGGCCCGTCATGTAACGGGCCATTTTGTAATTAAAAATGGTGTTTTTATCGCTTTTTGTATTAGAAAGTCATAACAACACGCTTGCATCGTGTAGTTTTCACAGGCACAGGTAACCCGGATGAAGTTTTTCCGCCCGATACAAAGCAGACTGCAGGACATGCCCTCTCCCCTGCCCAAGCGTCACCTGTATGGCATTGTTCTGCTTAGTGGTCTGACCCTTTCTACTGCCGCTCTGATACCTACACCCGGCGAGCTGATGAACAAGCCGGTACGGATCAGTATTCCGGCTGCTTTGCATGTTCCTCAGCAAGAGCGGGTTGACAGTACCGAGTTTTATGCACTGCCCAATGATGATATCGGCGCGGTTGAGCCGGTGGATGCGCTGGATGAAATTGCTGCCCAGGAACCCGAATGGCAGGAATATGTTGTGCAGAACGGTGATACTCTGAGCACCATTTTTAACGGTCTTGGTCTGCCTCTGGCCACTATGTACAAGCTGCTGGATGCCGATGAAAACAGAGTACTCGACGGTCTGCGTCCGGGCCAGACCCTGTATCTGCTGATTGACCAGGACAACCTGCTGCAGGAGTTCAAACTGCAGCGGGATATTATGCATACCCGCATTTTCAGCCGTAGTGGCGATGGCTATGAAAGCCGGCTGAAAACCGAGGAAAGCCACTGGGAAAGCCGCAGCCTCAAGGGCACCATCAATGGCAGCTTTTATCTCAGTGCCCGCAGTGCCGGCCTGTCTGCCGGTCAAATCCAGAAAGTGGCCAACCTGTTTCAGTGGCAGCTGAATTTTGCCCGTGACCTGCGCCAGGGCGATACCTTCAGAGTGGTGGTCAAGCGTGAATTTGTAGAAGGCGAGAGCACCGGCAAATCTGAACTTCAGGCTGTTGAAATTGTTAATGGCGGTCGCACTTATCAGGTGTTCCGCCATGAAGACGGCAATTTCTATGATGCCGAAGGCAACAGCATGGAGCGTGGTTTTTTACGTATACCGCTTAAGCACAGCTCCCGCATCAGCTCCAATTTTAACCTGCATCGCAAGCATCCTGTTACCGGTCGGGTTCGGCCGCACAAGGGCACTGACTTTGCCGTTCCTACCGGCACACCGGTGCTGGCACCCAGTGACGGTGTTGTGGTTAAAGCCGTTCGCCACCGGCTGGCAGGCAACTATCTGGTGATCCGTCACGGCCGTAAATATACCACCCGTTTTCTGCACCTGAGCAAATTCCTGGTTAAACCCGGTGACAAGGTACGCCGCGGTGAACGCATTGCACTGTCGGGCAACACCGGTCGCTCTACCGGTCCGCACCTGCATTACGAGTTTCTGGTCAACAACAGAGCCGTCGACCCCATGCAGGTTAAACTGCCCATGGCCGAAGGCCTGACCGGTAAGGAAAAACAAGCCTTCCTGACCCGGGTCAAACAGTTCAAGCAACAGCTTGGTGCCAGTTAATATACCAGCATAAAAAAAGCGCCTTTCGGCGCTTTTTTTATATCTGTGCCCTGGCTTACCCGGCGTGATAGGGGCGAGACAGACGATGGACAGACTCAATAAAGGCACCGGCGTGCTCCGGTGGCACATCCAGATGAATGCCGTGGCCCAGATTAAACACATGGCCGGGACCATGGCCAAAGCCGTCCAGAATGGTGGCCACTTCCTGCTCGATGCGCTCAGGGGAAGCATACAGCATGGACGGATCCATATTGCCCTGCAGCGCCACCTTATCGCCCACCCGGCGTTTGGCATCGGCAATATTAATGGTCCAGTCCAGACCCACGGCGTCACAGCCGGTGGCGGCAATGGCTTCCAGCCACTGACCACCGTTTTTGGTGAACAGTGTCACCGGCACCCGGCGGCCATCGGCTTCACGGGTCAGACCATCGACTATTTTGGCCATATACTGCAGCGAGAAGTCGTTGTAGTCCCGCGGCGTGAGCACGCCACCCCAGGTGTCAAAGATCATCAGTGACTGGGCCCCAGCCGCCACCTGAGCATTGAGGTAGCTGATGACGCTGTCAGCCAGCTTGTCGAGCAGCAGGTGCAACGTCTGCGGATCGGCATACATCATCTTCTTGATTTTGGTAAAGGCCTTGGAGCTGCCGCCTTCCACCATGTAGGTGGCCAGGGTCCAGGGGCTGCCGGAAAAACCGATAAGCGGCACTTCACCCTGCAGCTCGCGGCGAATGGTGCGCACTGCGTTCATCACATAGCCCAGCTCGCCTTCCGGATCGGGCATACCGATGCGCTTGACGTCAGCAGCACAGGTAACCGGACGCTCAAAGCGCGGACCTTCACCGGTTTCAAAGTACAGGCCCAGCCCCATGGCATCGGGAATGGTCAGAATGTCGGAAAACAGAATGGCCGCATCCAGCGGAAAACGACGCAGCGGCTGCAAAGTCACTTCACAGGCCAGCTCGGCATTACGGCACAAAGACATAAAATCGCCGGCTTCGGCCCGGGTTGCCTTGTATTCGGGCAGATAACGACCGGCCTGACGCATCATCCATACCGGAGTGTAATCGGTCGGCTGACGCATCAGCGCACGCAGATAAGTATCATTCTTGAGTGGTTTCATTCCGTGTTTCCGCATCGGGTGACAAAATTTGGCCGCATTGTACCATCACAGCACAGGAACGCGAAAAAGCCGGCTCTGGCTCCCGCTCCGGTTACAAATTCACCACTGGCTATTGACCCCAGCATCACTTTTCATTAGTTATAGAAGCTGAGCCCATCAGGCAGCCCACGGAGGGAACCATGCTCGGGAAACTGGAACAAACCAAAGCCAGGCTTGGCGGAATACACAAGGCACTGGACACCTTTCTGAATGCACGTCAGCAATTACTCGTTGAATATATTCGCCTGTCTACCAACAAGAAAACACTGCCCGCCAATGAAGAGCTGCATGAGTTCTGTGGTCAGCTGGTAGATTATGTGTCTGCCGGTCATTTTGAAGTCTATGACCACGTGCTTGCCGCCTATGAAGCTTCAACGGGTAACGCCCGTGTGCTGGCAGAGCGCATTTATCCGCGTATTAAACGTAATACAGATGAAGCACTCAACTTTCATGACAAGTACCACGAGGCCGATGACGAGGTCATGATGGAGCTTGATCAGGATTTAAACCGGCTTGGTGAGGTACTGGAAGAGCGTTTCTCTCTGGAAGATCGCCTTGTTACGGCCATTCGTCTTGCCGATCACCTGGATACCAGCGAACCCGCTTCCGGTGAACCGGCCTGAAGGAGCCGTTATGAGTGAACGCAGAGCCTTCAGCCGCATTGAGTTTAACGCCAGTGCCCTGCTGATCGACGCCGACGGCCATCCCTTTACAGCACAGGTAAAGGACATTTCCCTGCACGGTGCCCTGCTGACGCTGAACACGCCATGGCAAATCAACGACGGCGGTGAACTGATCCTGCAGCTTATGCTCGATGATGGCAGCCAGATCACCATGCACGGATACCAGCGTCATCATGAAAATCATCTGCTGGGACTGGAATGTAAACAACTGGATCTGGACAGTGCCACTCGCTTGCGCCGGCTGGTAGAGCTCAATCTGGGCAACGAGCAGTTACTGCACCGCCAGTTTGAACAGTTGCTGGCAGAAGACCAATAAGGCACGCCGGCCTGACGCCGGCGCGCAGCCCCGGCAATTACAGTGCTTCCAGCGCCTCTTCCAGTTTTTTAACGGCGATCACTTCCATACCTTCCGGAGCCTGTTTGGGCCGGTTGGCCCAAGGTACAATGGCGCGGGTAAAGCCGTGCTTGGCAGCTTCCATCAGCCGCTCCTGCCCCGATGGCACAGGACGAATTTCTCCTGACAGCCCTACTTCGCCAAACACTACCAGCTCTTTAGGTAACGCCTTGTCACGAAAGCTTGATACCAGCGCCAGCAACAATGCCAGATCTGCACTGGTGTCTTCTACCCGCACGCCACCCACCACATTAACAAACACATCCTGATCCGCCATCTGCATACCGCCATGACGGTGCAGCACCGCCAGCAACAGGGCCAGCCGGTTATGCTCCAGGCCCACGGTTACCCGGCGCGGATTGGCCAGCTGGGAATAGTCCACCAGCGCCTGCAGCTCTACCAGCAGGGGACGGGTACCTTCCCAGATCACCATCACCACAGAGCCATTAACGTTTTCCTCGCCCCGGCTGAGGAAAATGGCAGAAGGATTGCTCACTTCTTTCATGCCGGTTTCGGTCATGGCGAACACCCCCAGCTCGTTGACCGCGCCAAAGCGGTTTTTGTGGCTGCGCAGGGTACGAAAGCGGCTGTCGGCAGCACCATCGAGCAGTACCGAGCAGTCAATGCAATGTTCCAGCACCTTGGGGCCGGCGAGAGTGCCGTCTTTGGTCACATGCCCCACCATCAGGATCACCACCCCCTGCTGCTTGGCAAAACGGGTCAGCTGAGCGGCCGCTTCCCGCACCTGACTGACCGAGCCCGGTGCCGACTGCACATCCGCCACATGCATCACCTGAATCGAGTCGATCACCATGACCGCCGGCTTTTCTTCCCGGGCCACATGGCAAATTTGCTCCACACTGGTTTCCGACAGCATGCGCAGCTGATCCCGGGGCAGATTAAGCCGCTGAGCTCGCATGGCTACCTGCTGCAATGACTCCTCGCCGGTAACATAAAGCGTTTTCATACGTCCGGCCAGGCCACACATTACCTGCAGCAGCAAGGTACTTTTGCCCGCCCCCGGGTTGCCACCAATCAGAATGGCAGAGCCCGGCACCAGACCGCCGCCCAGCACCCGGTCCAGCTCGCGAAAACCGCTGTCAATGCGGGGAATTTCGGTCATGGCAATTTCGTTCAGGGTCTGCACCTTGCTTTCCTGCACGCCGGCATAACCGGAAAAACGGGAATTGCGGCTTGCAGAAGATGTGGCCGGGGCCAGCCGGATTTCGCTGACGGTATTCCACTCTTTACATTCAGAGCACTGTCCCTGCCAGCGGGGAAATTCGGCACCACACTCGCCACAGACGAAAGCGGTTTTAGACTTGGCCATGCTGCCTCACTCATTAATTAACAAGCTGTTATACTGGCTTAAGTTTTTCGCTCACTCAAGCCTGTACTGATATGGACTTCAGCCCTTATAAAGCCTTGCTAAACCGTCTTATCCCGCTAAGTTATCAGCAGGACACAGAGACCCTGCTGGCAGGCTTATTACCCGATGCTGATGCTCAAACCCGCTACCAGCTGGCCGCTGAAATCAACCGGCTGAAAGCGCCCTGTCTGCGTGTGCTGGATTTACAGCAGCTGTTTCCGGAACAATGCCGCCAGGTATTTCATCGTGGCCTTAACCATATGCTTCCCCCCAAACTGGAGCAGCGTTTTATGCAGCTGCTGGGGCAATATAACGGTGATTATACCCGGGGCCTCTACGAAACCTTGTTGGCTGATCTGGCTGCCATGCGCAAACAACCGGCGTTGTTTAATGCTACTCCCTGGCATCAGCCCGGTTTCGGCACCCGGCGCAAAGAGCCAAGGGTGCAGTTTGTTACTCCGGCTGAGCTGCATCTTGAAGATGGCCATATTCAGGTCAATACCCTGGATATTTCAGTCAGTGGCATCATGCTGACGGTGCCCCCCGGATTGATCCTGCCCCAAAAAGTATCCGTATCTTTTCCTGCGCTTGCCGAGCTGCCGGAATTTGCCTGTCTGGCTGAGCCAAAGTGCTTTCAGCTGACACAGCTGCCTGTCTCAGCCAAAGAACAGGAAAAAACGCAGCGCCAGGAACGGGCTGCGCTGCAGCGCATAGAGCCGGACTCCGCCTGGCAAGAGGCGCTGTCATTGTTTATCGAACAAAACCGGGCACGTTACGGACAGAATGCCGAAGATCTGTATAGTACAGCGCTGGCACAGTGCTGGGGGCAGACGCTGCTGGAGTCCGGGCTGGGGCAGTCATTATTTTTTGATGAGCAGGGCGAATTACAGGAAATACTGTGCAACCGCTTCGGTAAAAAGCTGCTGGAATACTGGCGTCACGAGCAGGCAGGTGATTTGTTGCCGGTCTTGCTGCCTCCCGAACGAATTCTTGCCATGGCAGCGCGCCAGCATGAGCCTGTGTTCCTGTATGGTTTTAAACTGAAGGGTAAAAAGGACAGCTATTATTTTGCTGCCGAGCAAAGTCAGTTGTTGCAAAAGCAGTTGCTACAACAGTTTATCTGCAAAGGCCAACGTGCAGGTACCCTGCAGCTTTATCATCTGAGCATTCGGCCCGTACTGTTTACTGATCAGATCACCGAAAACCTGGATCTGCTGGGCAAGGAGCGGCTTTCACCACTCAAATGGCAATTATGGTTAACACCCTTGCCGGCACCGGAGCCCCGGACACTGCTTCCGGCAAATGGCCGTTTGCTGCTGCCCTGGCTGCTGACATCACCGGCAAAACAAATAACCCCCGTGTTATTGCGTCAGTCACCAGCCCGCAAGGAAACCCGGTTTCGTTTTGAAACGCCGGTAGAATTACTGCTGGACGACAAGCCATTACACGGTGCTAGTGAAGATATTTCCGTCGCAGGCATGAAACTGATGCTGCCGCAGCCGGTTGAGCTGACCTTGCCGGCCACTGTTCACATCAGCCTGCCGGAGCTGAACAAACTCAGCCCGGACTGGAACCTGAAAAAGTTACCCTACCGGGTAGTCAATATCAGCCAGGGCGGTAAGGTGATGCATCTGCATGCTATTCAAGGGGCTAAAGGCCACGGTGGCAGCCGTTTTTTCAGTGCACTGCTGAACCAGAACCAGGACAAGCTGCGGGCAAGAGCCGAAGGAAGCCAGCAACCCGCCTGGATGAGATGGCTGATCCGGCAGGCATTGCAGCAGCTGTCCGGACCGGCCTTTTTACTTGGCCGCAACGATGGTGGGTTTTACGTACAGGGCAGCCTGGCAAGTCCGGTGCGGCAGCGGCTGATGACCATGCTCACCGACGATAAAAGGCTGGCGCAGCTGGGATTGCTGATTACTCGTCAGCTGCTGCAATCCATGGCAAGTGCATTGCAACGGCCAGATGGCAAAAGCCATCTGGTAACCGAGTTATGGATAACAGAAAAAGCAGATCAGACTTCACTCTTGCAGGTTAACCCGGCCGCAGAGCAGCAGCAGCAACTGATGGCAGGCCAGGACAGAGTCACTGTGTGTCTTGCTGCAGTGAACCGGTTGCAATTACGTCAGCTGACGTTAAATGTACCGGAATGGAATCAGCTGGCTGAGGTATCACTCTATAAAACCCAACTGCTGGAACAAAATCTGGCGGAGCTGGCGTTACAGTGCCAGATCTTCAACATTACCGATCTGGCACGGGCAAGAGTACAGCTTAACGGGCCCGCAGCAGCCCCAACACCCCCTCAAGACTGAGCTGGTTCAGGCATACAGGTGCCTGCTCCTGTACCAGCGGCTTGGCATGCAGGGCCACGCCCAGACCGGCTTTAGCCAGCATGTGCAGATCATTGGCACCATCGCCAATGGCCACTGTCTGGCTGAGCGCCATGCCGTGCTGCTGAGCCAGCGTTTCCAGAATACGAGCCTTGGCCTCGGCATCCACTATGTCGCCCAGCACTCTGCCGGTCAGCTTGCCGTCGACAATTTCCAGGGTATTGGCAAACACGGCATCCAGCCCCAGCAGGTGCTGCAGATGGCGGGCAAAGGGCACAAAGCCACCAGAAGCAATCGCCACTTTCCAGCCCATAGCCTTAAGACCGGTCACCAGCTCGGTCAGTCCCGGCATCAGCGGCATGCGGTCAATGACAGCATCAATAATACTGGCATCGGCACCGGCCAGTGCTGCCACCCGCCGGCGCAGGCTTTCAGAAAACGGCAGTGCCCCTTCCATCGCAGCTCGGGTCACGGCGGCTACTTCTTCACCCACACCTGCCAGCGCGGCAATTTCATCTATGCATTCAATCTGAATGGCGGTGGAGTCCATATCCATCAGCACCAGACCGGGCTGGTTACTTGACGGCAGCTCAGGTACACAGGCTACATCCCAGTCGGTTGCCTGCTGCTGCAGCGCGGCCTTGAGCGCAGGAGACCAGGACGACAACCGCAGCACGGCGAGCTCACGAGTTGCCACCGTCTCTACCTTGCACAGCTCAGCGTTTACACCGGCTTCATCCAGCACCTGCAGGCTGCTGACAAATGCCTGCTTGTTCAGCTGTTCCGCCAGCAAAACCAGCCAGCCACCGGTAGCCGGCAACTGCCCTGCTATCCATTTACCCTGCTGCCAAAGATATGTTTGCTGGGCCAGCACGCCCTGCCATTGCACCACACGCTCGTGCAACTCATTTAGAAACAGTGCCACTTTTCTTCCTTTCATGACGACAAACCGGCGCTCAGGGTAGCGTATTGCTTTTTAAGCAGGCAAGAGACAATATTGGCGGTCATGAGAAAGCTTCCATCAGATTACAAACGCTGGCTCGGGCCGCTGGCAGCCTTGCTGCTGCTACTGCTGGCACTACAGCAGTGGCTGGCACTGAACCAGCTGGGCCAGCGCTGGCAGCGGCTGCCGTATCAAAACTCGGCGTCGGCCCTGGCCGACTTTGCCGAATTTCAGGCACTGCGGGCACTGACCGCCGAAGACAGCGATGCCCAGCAGCAGCTGGTCACCGAGCTCAGCCAGTCGCCTTTTGTGCTGGGGGCACGTCTGTACGACGGTGGCGGACGTCTGCTGGCCGCCGTCACCCCCAATAAAAGCAACAACAGCCGGGTTTATGTGCGTGCTATTTACCAGCAGGAGCGCATTGCCGGCTTTCTGCAACTCAATATGGCCAGTGCTGCACTGAATGATGAGCAGGTATCCATCTGGCGGCGTATATATCAGCACCTGAGCTGGCTGCTGCCCCTGACCAGCGCGCTGGGCGCTCTGCTGGTCTTTACCCTGCTCCGCCTGCGCCGGCCATCAGACTTCCAGTAACACCGACTCCAGCGCAACTTCCATCATTTGATCAAAACCGGTCTGGCGTTGGTCAGCGCTGAGTTGTTCGCCCCGCAGAATATGATCCGACACGGTACAGATGGTCAGCGCCTGAGCACCGTATTCCGCCGCCACACCATAAAGACCCGCCGCTTCCATTTCGACACCCACTATGCCGTAACGCCTGAGCAGCTCAAATAGCTCGCTCTGCGGGGTATAGAAAAGATCTGCCGAAAACAGGTTACCCACCTTGACCGGCACCCTAAGGTTATTAGCCGCCATCACTGCATTCTGAGTCAGCGCAAAGTCGGCTATGGCCGCCAGATCATGATCCATAAAGCGAGTGCGGTTCACTTTTGATTCGGTGCTGGCTCCCAGGCCAATCACCAGGTCCATCAGCCTGATGTCGTCCCGTACTGCACCGCAGGAACCTACTCGAATCAGTTTTTTTACATCAAACTCGGTGATTAGTTCCTTGGCATAAATGGACACGGAAGGAATGCCCATGCCATGACCCATCACGGATACGCTTCTGCCCTTGTAGCTGCCGGTAAAGCCCAGCATATTGCGCACTCCATTCACCTGGCGCACATTGGCAAGAAAGGTATCGGCAATGTATTTGGCCCGCAGCGGATCGCCGGGCATCAGCACAGTATCGGCAAAATCGCCACGCTCAGCCTTGATATGAGGAGTCGCCATTGTCTCTTCCCATTAACGAATAAAAAGTTCAGAGAAAGGAACGCCCGTAATTCATGGGGCTGGTTCCAAAGTAATTTGCCAGTGTCTGCCCGATATCGGCAAAGGTATCCCGCTGGCCCAGCGAACCCGGCTCAAGACCGGCACCGGTGGCCAGCACGGGAATATATTCCCGTGTATGCTCGGTGCCGGGCCAGGTGGGATCACAGCCGTGATCCGCGGTCAGGATCAGCAGATCATCAGGCGCAAGCTGGCCGAGAAGCTCGGGCAGACGACGATCAAAGGCTTCCAGCGCAGCCGCATATCCCGCCACGTTTCGTCTGTGGCCGAAGCTTGAGTCAAACTCCACAAAGTTGGTCATTATCAGGGTATTGTGGCCGGCCCGGCTCAGCTCACTCAGAGTGGCGTCAAACAAGGCATCATGGCCGCTGGCCTTGATCTTGCGGGTGATGCCGCAGTGCGCGTAAATGTCGGCGATTTTGCCGATGGACACCACCTCGCCGTTGAGCTCGTCGGTCAACTTCTGCAGCACTGTGGAAGCCGGCGGCTCAATACTGTAATCCCGGCGGTTACCGGTGCGCACAAAATCGACGGCACTCTCGCCCACAAAGGGCCGGGCAATAACCCGGCCGATGTTGTACGGCATCAGTAATTTCCGGGCAATCTCGCACAGGGCATAGAGCCGTTCCAGGCCAAAGTACTGCTCGTGGCAGGCAATCTGAAATACCGAATCGGCCGAGGTGTAGCAGATGGGTTTGCCGGTGCGCACATGCTCCTCGCCCAGCTGTTCCAGAATGGTGGTGCCCGAGGCATGGCAATTGCCGAGAATGCCCGGTAAACCAGCCTGACTGACCAGATCATTTACCAAGGATGCGGGAAAGCTGTTGTCGGTGTCGGTAAAGTAGCCCCAGTCAAACAGCACGGGCACACCGGCAATTTCCCAGTGGCCCGATGGCGTGTCCTTGCCCGACGACAGCTCGGCGGCATAGCCGTAACTGCCGGTCACTTCGGCGGGCAGCTGCACCCCTTTAGCCACTGCTCCCGTGCTGCCGGCATGGGCATGAAACAGCCCCAGCCGGGCCAGATTGGGCAAGTGAAGCGGGCCGCTGCGGCCATCATTGGCCCGGCCTTCGGCACAGGCGGCAGCAATATGCCCCAGGGTATCGGCACCGGCGTCGCCAAACTTGGCGGCATCGGGAGCGGCACCAATACCAAAAGAGTCCAGTACCAGCACAATAGCGCGTTTCATCGGGTCTCCTTCCGCCTTTACCAGCGGCATCAATCAGATCAATATCCGGCCGTTTTATTGGCGTGCTGCTCAGGTAGCTGCAACACCTTAAGCAGGTCACGCAACAGGCCGGAAGCACCAAAACGAAACCGCGCCGGCGTGGCCCAGCCCGGTCCCATTATCCGTGCGGCCAGCGCCAGATAAGCCTCTGCCTGCTCCAGCGTGCGCACTCCGCCAGCAGCCTTGAAGCCGATATGACCACCCTTGTCGCGAATCACGTTAAGCATCACTTCTGCCGCTTCAGGAGTGGCATTCACCACCACCTTGCCGGTAGAAGTTTTAATAAAGTCGGCTCCACCCTCAATGGCCAGCTCACTGGCCCGCTGTATTAAGACCGGCTCGGCCAGCGCTCCGCTTTCAATAATCACCTTGAGCAGCCGTTCACCACAGACGGCCTTGCAGGCTTTGACCATGGCCAGGCCAATGTGCTCGTCTCCGGCCATCAGCGCCCGCCAGGGAAACACCAGATCCACCTCATCAACCCCGTTTGCGATGGCTGTCCGGGTTTGCTGCACAGCAGCGGCAATATCACTATCACCCGCAGGAAAATTGGTCACGGTGGCCACGCTGATATGATTCGCCACTCCCAGCTCTTGCAGTGTAGTTTTGGCCAAAGGCACAAACCGCGCATACACACACAATGCCGCCGGGCTGCCGGCAGTGGTTACCGCACTGTGACACAGTGCAATGATATTCGCATCGGTATCGTCGTCATTAAGACTGGTCAGATCCATCAGGCTCAGGATGCGGATGGCGGAGTCTGCCTTGCTCATGGGGTTATCTCCTGTAACGATGTGTTAAAGCGCACCCAGTGCCAGAAAAAAACCGGCCAGGGTGGCAGACATCAGGTTGGACAGGGTACCTGCCAGCACTGCCTTCAGCCCCAGACGGGCAATATCGTGCCGCCGGCCGGGGGCCATACCACCCAGGCCGCCAAGCAGAATGGCGACCGAGGCCAGGTTGGCAAAGCCACAAAGAGCAAAGGAAATAATGGCGCGCGTATGTTCGCTCATGGCCTGTCCGGTACTTTCCAGCAGCAGATCGTCCGACAGATACGGGGCAAAATTCACATAAGCCACAAACTCGTTCAGCACCAGTTTCTGGCCAATAAAGGAGCCCGCCAGCCGGGCTTCCTCCCAGGGCACTCCCAGCAAAAACGCCAGCGGCGAGAACAGCCAGCCCAGTAACCACTCCAGACTGAGATTTTCCATGCCAAACCAGCCGCCAATGCCGCCCAGCATGCCGTTGATCAGAGCAATCAGGCCAATAAAGGCCAGCAGCATGGCCCCCACGTTCATCGCCAGCTTCATGCCGGCGCTGGCCCCCGAGGCGGCGGCATCAATCACGTTGGCAGGACGCTCATCGTCTGCAGTGGCGGCGTCGGCGGCACTGTGCTCCTGTGCGACCGGTTTTTCGGTTTCCGGCAGCAACAACTTGGCAAACAGCAGACCACCGGGCGCGGCCATAAAGGAAGCAGCAATCAGGTATTCCAGCGGCACCCCCAAAGAGGCATAACCCGCCAGTACGGAGCCGGCCACCGACGCCAGACCACCGCACATGACCGCGAACAACTCCGATTCGGTCATGCGGGCAATATAGGGGCGAACCACCAGGGGGGCTTCGGTCTGCCCCACAAAGATATTGGCGGTGGCCGACAGCGATTCGGTACGCGAGGTGCCCAGCGCCTTTTGCAGCGCGCCCCCCAGCAGCCGAATAATCCATTGCATGATGCCCACGTAATAAAGTACTGCAATCAGTGACGAAAAGAAGATAATGACCGGCAGCACCCGTACCGCAAAGATAAAGCCCAGGCCGCTTTCAAAGGCAGCGTCCCCCACCAGGCCGCCAAATAAAAAGCTCATGCCGTCATTGGCATAGGCAATAATCTGGGCCACCCCATCGGATAATGACGTCAGCATTTCCCGGCCGGCAGGCACATACAGAACAAGCGCTCCCAGCCCCGCCTGAATGGCAAAGGCGCCGGCCACGGTACGAAGCCGGACTGCGCTGCGGTTAGTTGAAAACAGCAGGGCAATCAGCACCAGCACCGCCATGCCCACCACACTCATGATCAGGGTCATCGCCTTCTTCCTTAAACTGAGGACCGACTCTCACAGGGTAGAGAAAAGCTGGCTATTTTCGAGCTTTATTTCAATGAAATGATGGTTTTATGAGCAAAGCCTCGTTACCACTGCAGCAATCGCGCTGCATTTTGCTCCAATGTCAGAGCCAGCTCCGGGAGCGGTTGCTGGCGAATATCCGCCAGTGCCTGCAGCACCAGCGGCAGCCTTTCCGGATGATTGGGCTGGCCCTGAAAGCCGCACAACGGCATGTCGGGAGCGTCGGTTTCCAGCACCAGAGACTCCGCTGGCATGGCAGCCATGGTATTACGGGTCTTTTGCGCCCGCTCATAGGTAATGGTGCCACCCACGCCGATATGAATACCCAGCTTCCAGAAGTTTTGTGCCTGTTGCAGCGAGCCGGCAAAGCCGTGTACCACACCGCCCACCGGCGGGTAACGACGCAGCCACTTCAGCAGCACGTCGTGGGTTTTGTGGCTGTGCATGACGACCGGCAGGCCGCGCTCGCAGGCCAGCCGGAGCTGGAATACAAAGGCGTATTCCTGCTTCTCCATGGGCACCTTGCAGGCCATATCCAGCCCGGTTTCGCCAATGGCCACACAATCGTTACCGGCGCTATTTAGCGCTGTTATCAGCTTCTGCTGCCACTGATCAGACGCCGTTTTCAGCCACCAGGGGTGCAAGCCCAGCGCATAGCGGGTGCCGGGCAACTGCCGGCACAAGCGGGGCAGTCCGGGCCACTGGGCTTCTTCCACGCCCGGGATCAGCAGCCGGTGCACACCCGCAGCCTGCGCCCGCTGCCAGTGGCCGGCCCTGTTATCGGCAAAGGCGTCAAAGTCGAAATGACAGTGAGTGTCGGTGAGTTTCATACGTTAAAACACGATATCTGCAGACTTCTTCAAGGTAGCTGTATTGTAGCTGCCACTTTAGTTGGCAGAAGGTGTGTAACACCTTTAAGGAAAAAATGACCGGAGGGGTTGCGCCGGCTAAAGCGACGCCTGATGAAGTCCTGCAGCCGTCAGGCGGCTGCAGGACTTTATACGCCTTAGTGCTCCCGGGTTTTGCTGAACTGAATATCCGGATAACGTTCCTGAGTCAGGTTCAGATTCACCATGGTGGGGGCGATATAGGTGAGGTTGTCGCCGCCGTCCAAGGCCAGGTTTGCAGATACCTTACGCTGAAATTCGTCCAGTTTTTTAGCATCACTGCCATACACCCAGCGGGCGGTGGACACGTTGACAGACTCGTACAGAGCATCAACATTATATTCTGCCTTCAGGCGGGCCACCACGACATCAAACTGCAGCACACCCACGGCACCCACAATCAGATCGTTGTTATCCAGTGGCCGGAATACCTGTACAGCACCTTCTTCCGACAACTGCACCAGTCCTTTGAGAAGCTGTTTTTGCTTGAGCGGGTCGCGCAGACGAATACGGCGGAACAGCTCAGGGGCAAAGTTGGGAATACCGGAAAACTTGAGGTCTTCACCCTGCGTAAAGGTATCACCAATCTGAATAGTGCCGTGGTTGTGCAGTCCGATAATATCGCCGGCATACGCCTCTTCCGCCCGTTCACGATCACCGGCCATAAAGGTGACTGCATCGGAAATGCTCACTGTCTTGCCAATGCGCACGTGTTTCATTTTCATGCCCTGGGTATATTTACCTGACACAATGCGCATGAAGGCAATGCGGTCCCGGTGACGAGGATCCATATTGGCCTGTATTTTGAACACAAAACCAGAGAACTTGTCGTCGTCAGCCGTCACTTCACGCTCGTGGGTCTGGCGAGGCTGAGGGGCCGGTGCCCATTGAGTCAGGCCCTGCAGCATATGATCCACACCAAAGTTGCCCAACGCAGTACCAAAAAATACCGGACACAGCTCACCGGACAGGAACAGCTCCTGATCAAACTCGTTGGAAGCCCCCATCACCAGCTCCAGCTCTTCCCGCAGCTGTTCTGCCAGGCCGTCGCCCACGGCTTCGTCCAGTTCAGGGTTGGACAGTCCCTTGATAATGCGTACATCCTGAATAGTATGTCCCTGACCGGACTGATATAAAATGGTCTCATCCCGATGCAGGTGATACACCCCTTTGAACAGCTTGCCGCTGCCAATGGGCCAGGTGACCGGCGCGCACATGATATTCAGCTCGGTTTCTACTTCGTCGAGCAGCTCCATGGGATCACGAATGTCCCGGTCAAGCTTGTTCATGAATGTAATGATGGGGGTATCCCGCAACCGGGTCACCTCCATCAACTTGCGGGTTCTGTCTTCCACCCCCTTGGCAGCATCGATCACCATCAGACAGGAATCTACTGCCGTCAGGGTGCGGTAGGTGTCTTCCGAAAAGTCTTCGTGCCCCGGCGTGTCAAGCAGATTGACCAGGCAGCCGTTATAGGGAAACTGCATCACCGACGTGGTCACAGAGATGCCCCGCTCCTTTTCCATTTCCATCCAGTCAGATTTGGCATGCTGGCCAGACCCCCGGCCCTTGACGGTGCCGGCACTCTGAATGGCCTGACCGTGCAGCAGCACTTTTTCGGTGATAGTGGTTTTACCGGCATCAGGGTGAGAAATAATGGCAAAGGTACGGCGCTTGGCAATTTCCTGCGCTATGGTGCTGTTTGACATGGTGTAATCTTCTGGGTTGACACGGACCGGAGCCGGCGGCGAAAGCGCCTTAAAACATGAAATCCGCTGGGGTTATTTGAACTGTGAGTATTTTCGCCTATTCGGCGACGCTTCACAATGCATCTGATGCCGCCTCGCACTTTCTTCCCTGGTTCTGCACCGTTATGATCGGCCTTTTCTCAGTCAGGATGGTATATGTCCCGCCTTGTCTGCCCCCGCTGTGCTCTGCCGGAACGCACCTGCCTTTGTGCCGAGGTGAACGCTCAGGCCTGCCCCTTGCCGGTGGTAGTGTTGCAACATCCGCAGGAAGCCAGACACGCCAAAAGCACAGTGCCATTACTGCAGCTGGCCCTGCCCGGCCTGCAACGGATAGTCGCAGAGCGCATGCCGCCGCTCCCGGCACCGGCACAAGGGCGCTGGTGGCTGCTGTATCCGGGAGAAAATGCCGCCGATGTGGATTCACAGCCCGGCATCAGAACCGATATTGGCGGTCTGATCGTGCTCGATGGCACCTGGCGCAAAACCCGCTTGCTGCGTTACCTTAACCCCTGGCTGAATACGCTGCCACAGCTCAGTTTCAGCCGGGCCCCTGCCGGCCGTTATCTCATGCGCAAAGGGCCCGGCGGGCAAAACTTGTCTACGCTGGAAAGCGTAGCCCATGTGCTCAATGCGCTTGCCCCGGATTTTGAACCTGCTCACCTGCACCATTTACTCACCTGCAGAGTCGCTCAGTTCAGGAGCTACCAGACCGATTGAATACCGCCCGAGAATTCATATGTAAACATAATGGCCTGATTCCGGTCTCAATCTGACGTGCCGGCATAGTTGCAGCGACAAGCAGATGCGCTATGATGTCGGCCGTTTAAAGTTCACTCGTGGGTCAAATTGGTGATCTCCCTCAGGGTAAAACTTTAAACCATTGATTAGCTGTTACTTTTTCATATCAACCCGCACTAAACCCAACCAAATGGTTGCAAATGCAAGAAAAATAACTGTTAATGAATGTTGACAAAGTTCATGTTTTTGAAAAAAATCACCACACAAATTGTCAACAGTTTAATTTTTGAACTGTATACAGTTTGATAATCACAAGGCAGCGCATGTGGTCTCAGCTCCCGCCAGTGGCAGGGCATCTGTTTCGATGCGCTAGGGTCTCAAACAATACAAATGAAACAGAGAAGGTAAGACCATCATGGAAGCGTATCTGCTGGATTTTGGTAACCTGCTGCTCCGCTGGCTGCACGTGATTGCCGCCATTGCCTGGGTAGGGGAATCCATTTATTTCGTAATGCTCGACAACGGCCTGCGTCCGCCCAAGTCTGAAGAATGCAAGAAAAAAGGCGTGTTCGGTGAAATGTGGGCCGTGCACGGCGGTGGTTTTTACCACAACCAGAAATATGCAACCAGCCCCGAGCAGCTGCCCGAAGACCTGCACTGGTCGTTCTGGAAGTCTTACACCACCTGGCTGTCAGGTTTTGGTCTGTTCACCCTGCTGTATCTGACCAAGCCCAGCTTCTACCTGGTTAACCGCAATTCTCCCTGGGAGTGGGCCGCCAACATGACTGGCTGGCAGGCTAACATTGCCGCGCTGGCATTCCTGCTGCTGGGCTGGATCGTGTATAACGAGCTGTGTAAGCGTATCAGTCCCAACATGGAGCGCGACGGCATTCTGTCCGTGGCGGTTGCTGTCATGATGGTGGTGGTGGCTTATCTGAGCACTCATATCTTCTCCGGCCGTGCTGCCTTCCTGCTGACCGGTGCGGTGATGGCTACCGCCATGTCTGCCAACGTATTCTTCTGGATTATTCCTGGCCAGCGCCGCATGGTGGCTGCCATGAAAGCCGGTGAAACGCCAAACCCGATTGACGGCAAGCGTGGCAAACAGCGTTCCGTGCACAACACCTACTTCACCCTGCCTGTTGTGCTGCTGATGCTGAGTAACCATTACTCCTTCACCTACAGCCATGAACTGTCCTGGGTGATCATGACCCTGTTCATCTTTGCAGGTGCTCTGATCCGTCAGTACTTCGTGCTGATGCACGCCGGTCACATTCGTCCGGGTTACCCGATTGCCGGTGTTGCACTGCTGCTGGTTGCTATCTGGATTGGCGCGCCCAAATCCACCCCTGCTCCTGCTGCAGTTGCTCCGGCTGCGACTCAGTCTGAAACTGCCGCTGCCGGCGAAGAGGCAGCCGCCCCTGCCGCAGCCGCAGTGACTACTGCTCAGGTACTGCAGGTAATGGAAAGCCGCTGCGTACAATGCCATGCAGCTAATCCTAGCCAACCCGGTTTTGCTGCAGCTCCTGCCGGCGTCATGCTGGATACCGAAGAGCATCTGCTGCTGCAGGCCGGTACTGTGAAGCAGGTTGTGGCTAACAAATATATGCCGCTGGGTAACATCACCGGCATGACCGATGAAGAGCGTGCTCTGGTCGCCGCCTGGAACGGTCAGTAAGCATTACACTACCTCCGTCGTTATAAAGCCCGCCTTGTGCGGGCTTTTTTGTGCCTGTTATTTTTCAGTCACGCTTAACATTGCGCTGCACAACAAGAAATAAAACAGCCTTTCTATATAAAGCCAAAAAATATACTGCAACGCAAAAATTATACTATCATTGCTTTGCTTCAGCCTTAAATGGCACCACCTTAATAAGGAATCCGTGATGAACAGCATGACTCAGGATATGCAAGGCAATGTATGTGTGGTCACCGGCGCTGCCCGCGGGCTGGGCCGCTGTATCAGTGAAACCCTGGCTCAGGCCGGCGCAAACCGGGTCTACGCCTGTGATATCGATATGACACCAGCAGAAAACTGGCTGAGAGAGTATGACAATGTTACTGCTGTTACGCTGAATGTATGTGACAAAACTGCGCTGGCACGACTTAATGAACGCATTTACAGCGAGCAGCGCCGCCTAGATGTGCTGGTAAACAACGCGGGCATTACCCGGGATGCTCTGCTCGGCAGCATGACTGAAGCCGACTGGAACAGCGTGCTGGAGGTCAATCTGAAGGGAGTATTTTTAACGACTCAGGCCATGCTGCCACTGATGCAGCAGCATCACAGCGGCAGTATTATCAGCATTTCTTCCATCGTGGGCACCGACGGTAATATCGGCCAGAGCAACTACGCTGCCAGTAAGGGCGGTATTATTGCCATGACCAAAGGCTGGGCAAAAGAACTGGCCCGGGGCGGCGCAAACATAAGAGCCAACTGCATCGCCCCCGGCTTTATCAATACCGAAATGACCCAGGCGGTGCCGCAAAAGGTGCTGGATAAACTGACTGCCCGCATTCCCCTTGGCCACCTGGGGGAGCCTGCAGACATTGCCCAGGGCGTGTTGTTTCTGGCCAGTGCCCGCGCCCGTTACATTACCGGGCAGGTGCTGAAAATTGATGGGGGCCTGGTGCTTTAAAGCACCTCGGCGCGGTTGCCCAGGTGCAGCCGCTGCCGCAGCCGGCGGGCTGCCACATCGACCAGTATGTTCAGTCCGGCGCACACCAGCAGCAGCGCCATGGCCCGGTCAAAACGAAATTCACTGAAGGCCGAATCAATAAAAAAGCCCAGCGTGGGAATACCCAGCATGCCCAGAATTGCCGTTTCGCGGATCAGGTTCTCAAAACGATACAGACTGTAGGCCATAAAGGCACGATACAGCCGGGGCAGCACCTCAAAAAAATACAGATTGAGACCGCCCGGTGCATCTTCCCGCAGGCTCAGGGTGTTGAGATGATGCCCGAGCAGATGAGCGATGATGGCCCCGTTATGCAGCCCCAGCGCCAGCATGGCCGGCAGCATGCCCGGCCCCAGCAGCAACATGCCTACAAAGGCCAGTAAATACTCTGGCAGTGAGCGCATCAGCACCAGCCAGCCATGACTGGCGTGCCGGCTGACGGCATTGCCAAAACGCCGGGAAATGGCCGGAAACCATACCAGTGCCAGTATACCGGTCAGTACCAGTGACACCAGTGCCAGCACCAGGGTGTTGGCAAGTCCGGGCCCTGCCTGCTGCTGCCATAACTGCGCCCACCAGGGCCAGAGCCCGGCCCAGTCCCCTGCCCTCAGCGGAGCCGGAATAATGTCTTCGGTAAAAAAACGGGCCATCAGCGACCAGTTCAGGCTGGCCACCGGCGGCAGCCAGATAATGGCGGCCAGCAGATAAAGCGGCACCAGCCGGCTTCGCAACCACCAGCGCAGGGTAGCGATAATCAGCACCAGCGCATAAAAAAAAGCGGCGGCTTCATCGTAATATCCCTGCCGCAACAAAGATTCAAGATGGTAGCCCAGGGTGGGCAGACCAATGAAACCCAGCACCGCGGAGCTGCGAATACCACACTCCAGCCGGTATCCGGTGTAAGTCGCCATCTGCCGCCAGCACAGCGGTAATTGCAGATAGACAAGCCGGGTCAAGCGGCCAAAGCCCGCCGCCAGTGCCTGCTCGGGGGCCGGATCTGCTTCTTCAAACAGCTCACCGTAAATCTTGGCAAAGGTGCCCGCGTAGGGCAGTGCGATGGCCAGTACACCCGCCAGCGCCGACAGCCCCAGCAGTTGCATAAACAGCAAAGCCCAGAACAGCTCGTGCACTGCCCGCAGTCCTGCTGCCAGCCGGCGCACCCCCGCCGATCGATAGCCGCAGGCGAGGCCCAGCCCCAACACAGCCCCCAGCGCCACCCCCTGCAGAGCAAAGGAAAGCGTATTGGCCAATGCGGCCAGCAGTACTTCTGTATCTGGCCAGGCAGGTAGCAATAAGCCGGCACCAAGACGGCTCAGCTCAAACCAGGGATCGACAGCAGTAATGGAAAAATCCGCCCAGGGCAGACACAGCAGCGCCAGCGCCACAAACAACAGGCTGGTTCGCCCCATTGAAGCAGAAGTTGTCATGAGGAAGTATATAAAGCCCGTAATTGGGCAGGCGTCAGATCACGGCTGGGCGCATCCAGCACCAGCCTTCCCCGGCGCAGTCCCACAATGCGAGTGCAGTGAGTAAGAGCCTGCTCCACGTTGTGCAGCGCCAGTACCACCGTCTGGTGGCGTTCGCACACCAATGTGAGCAGGTCGGCAGCCTGACGCTCATCCAGCGCCGACACCGGCTCATCACCAATGAACACCGGCTTTTGCTGATACAGGGCCCGGCCCAGACTGACCCGGCTTTGCTGACCACCGGATAACGCTCCTGCCGGTTGCCATAGCTGACCGGAAAGACCCAGCCGGCTGGCCAGCCCGGTAATTTCTTTTTTGGGCCCGGCCAATGGCTTCACCAGATTGGCCAGGTTATACCAGAACGGATTGCCTGCCAGTCGCCCCATATAAATGTTGTGAAAGGTACTCAGCACAGGCACCAGGCCGGGCTGCTGCGGACACCAAGCAACTTCATCCGGCCGCAGTTCACGCAGCCGGCGCAGTAGCGTGCTTTTACCGGTGCCCGACTCACCCAGCAGGGCGATTTTGTCTCCCTGCCTTACATTCAGATTCAGCGCTTCCAATACCGGCTGCCCGGCATAGCCAAGGCTGGCATCATGGAACTGAAACAGGCTGGCAGGCTCGCTCATTATTGTTCAGGATCCATAATGCCAATGGCCACGGCAGTATCACGAATGGGCGCGTAATCGTCGTTGGTCGCATTCACAAAACCGGAGCGGGGAAAGGCAGCCAGCAGCTCGGGATCTTTCATCTCCAGCAGTGCCTGCTTCACTTTTTCTTTAAAGCCGTCACCAAAGCGGGCATTTACATCACCACGAATACTCCACTGATAATCGGGATACTCCGGGCTGGTCCAGATCACTTTAACCTTACTTTCATCAATATTGCCCTTTTCCAGCTCGGCATCCCATACTGCGTAGTTCACGGCACCCACTTCATAGGCACCGGACTGCACCAGACTGATGGTGCGGTTGTGATCACCGGAGAAGCCCACCCGGGAGAACAAGGTTTCAGGAGCCTGCTCAAAGTGCTCACGCAAAAAGAACTCGGGCATCAGGCGGCCGGAGGTAGAGCCCTTGTCGCCAAAGGTAAAGCGCTTGCCGGCCAGTTCAGCAGGTAACTGCTCACTTGCAGCCAGGCCCGTGCTTTCATGAGCAATCAGATAGCTGACAAAAGCTGTGTCTTCCGCACCTTGTGCAATCGCTTCACTGCCGGGCACCAGTTCCCGGGCCTGCACGCCGGTCAGGCCGCCAAACCAGGCCAGCTGAACCTGATCGTTACGAAAAGCGCTGACCGCGGCCGGATAACTTTTTACCGGAACATATTTCACGTCTACGTTCAGCTGCTCGGAAAGATAGTCGGCAATTTTGCCAAAACGCTCGGTCAGACGGCGCTCATCCTGATCCGGAATGGCAGTAAACACAAAGGTCTCAGCCTGACTCAGACCACTCAGACACAGGGCAGCCAGCCCCATCAGACGTACGGGTACAGAAATACTCATGTTCGGTTCCTTTTAAACAAGAAAGACCGGCATTATAGCCGAAAACAGCCCGGTTCAGAGTCCAATCCAGCCATTAACCAGTGTCATATAGACCAGAGTACCCGCCAGAATGCTGGTCAGCGCCTGCCGCCGCCATAATTGCAGCACCGCCACGACCACAACGGCAATTAACTGATCCCGGCCATCGGCAGGAGAACTCCAGTGATGCACTCCTACCGCATACAGGGTCAGTAATACCATCATGGCCACCGGAAGCCGCCGGCCCAGGACCTGAATACGATGATGATGAGCAATAACGCCTCTGGCTACAAAGGGAAATGCGCGCAGAGCAAAGGTAACGCCCCCCATGATCAGCGCGGCCCACAGATAATCCACATCAGACATGCGCCGGCTTCTCCTTTTTCTTGTGCTCGGGCCAGGCCAGCAATACCAGCACCAGCATAAGGGAGGCAGCCAGCAGGAAGTACTCACTCATCCAAATGGCAGAGACAGCCGCAGCCATCACGCCCAGCGCTACTGCTCCCCAGTCTTTTCTGGCGCGGATCTGCTCTACTGCCAGCACGGTAAACAGTGCTGTCAGAGCAAAATCCAGCCCCTGCAGGCCCGGCGGTAATCCCTTTGCCAGCACCATGCCAATCAGGGTACCCAGCACCCAGTAGCTTTGATTGAGCAATACCACCCAAAGTGCGGTTTCAGGATCTTTTACTCTGCCCGAGGCACTGAGCAGAGAATAGGTTTCGTCGGTAATGCCAAAAATAAAGTACTGCCGGCCAATCACGCCTTTGGGCAGCAAATGATAAAGCGACAGGCCATAGAACAAGTGACGGAAATTGACCAGCAGCGCTGCTACTGCCAGATCAACCCAGCCAATGCCGGCAGCCAGCAAGCCCACCGCCAGATACTGCATGGCACCGGCATACACCAGCACACTCATCAGCGGTGCCCAGTACCAGGTCAGCCCGGCATCCACCCAAAGCACGCCAAACACGGCTCCCAGCGGCAAATATCCCATCATCACCGGCAGTGTCAGCGACACTAGCCCGCCTTTGCTTGTCATTATTCTGCTCCTTTATTTAATCCTTTGTAAAATAAGGGTTTATTAATGAATTGGCAATCAGCAAGGCCAGCCCCGGCCTATATCCATGCTCTGATTGACTGGCGTATCTGGCCGGCTGTGCATAATCTTGAACTCATTCATTTTTAACGGACTTTCTTTATGGGCGTCATATCACTGTTTTCTGCCAGAGCCAGCATGCTGGTTACTGTACTGGCTCTGGGTGTCAGCACAACGCCGGTGTTGGCACAGGCCCAACAAAACGTTTCAGAGGATGCCGTATTAGCCGCGCTGGAAAAACTGCCCGGCTACATTGCCAGCACTCAGCAGCGCAGTGGCGTACCGGGCATTGCCGTGGCCGTGGTGCATAATAATAAAACCCTGTTCGCCAAAGGGTTTGGTATCAGAAAGAAAGGCGAACCCGGGGCGGTGGACGAACATACCGTGTTTCAGCTGGCGTCTTTGTCCAAACCCATCAGTGCTACCATTGCCGCGACCCAGATCACTCAGGGCAAGCTCGGCTGGCATGATCCGGTGTCAGACTATTTACCCGATTTTGCACTGGCCTCAGCCTATGTAACCAGGCAGGCCACCATAGGGGACTTGATGGCGCACCGCTCTGGCCTGCCCGCTGCCGCCGGCGACGAGCTGGAAGATATCGGCTTTTCCAGAGCGCAGATTATAGCCAGGCTGCAGCAACAGCCCCTGACCGCTTTTCGCCTGTCTCATGCTTATGCCAATTTCAGCACTACCACTGCTGCAGAAGCCGTTGCTGCAGCCGCAAACACCAGCTGGGAACAACTGGCTGAAGCCAGCCTGTTTCAGCCGCTGGGCATGACGCGCACCAGTGCGCGCTATCAGGATTATCTGGCGCATGATAACCGGGCCAGCTTGCATGCATTTGAAAATGAGCAGTTTCAGCCGCTCTATCAGCGAACTCCGGATGCTCAGTCCCCTGCCGGTGGTGTGTCCTCATCGGTTGCTGATCTGGCACTGTGGCTGAAATTACTGCTCAACACCGGCAAGGGGGAATCAGCTTTACTGACACAAGCGGCCCTGCTGCCGGCCATGAGCCCGCAAACTCTGCATAAACCGCTGCCCAGTCTGCTGAAACCACCCTCTTTTTATGGTTATGGGTTTAATGTGGGGTTTGATGAAGCCGGCGATCTGCGCCTGGGCCACTCGGGAGCATTTTTGCTGGGTGCCAGCACGGCGTTTCAGCTCTGGCCGGCCGCAGACATAGGTATGGTCGTGCTCACCAACGGCGGCCCTGTGGGCGTGCCTGAAAGCCTGATTGCCGATTTTACCGATACAGTACGCTATGGCAGCCCGCAACGTGACTGGTATGCTGCCTACCGTGAGCCCATGAAAACCCTGTATCAGCCGGTGGGAGATCTGGCAGGCCAGCAAGCCCCGACATCTCCCACGCCGGCACAGGCAAATGAATCTTATACCGGTGAATATAAAAGCACATATTTTGGCCCCGCCGTTATCACTCAGCAACAAGGGGCACTATTGCTGACATTGGGGCCGGCCAGAGTGCCGCTGCCCCTTACTCACTGGAGTGGTAACACCTTTGCCATTGAACCCAATAATGAAAATGCGCCTGCAGGTTCGCGCAGCTCGGTGCATTTCACTGTGGAAAATGGCAAGGCGACCGGCTTTACCATCGCTTATCTGGATCAGCACGGCCTGGCTCGATGGCAACGTTGATGGGAAAATGCAACATAAACACTGTGCCCCTGTTATCGCTGCGCACGCTGACGTTACCGCCATGCAGCTGCATGATGGAGTCGACAATGGCCAGCCCGAGGCCACCCGTATCCCCTCCCTGAGTGCGGGAAGGATCACAGCGATAAAAGCGGTCGAACAGCCGGGGCAGGTGCTCAGCGGCAATGGCCGGCCCGTGATTGTGTACGCTGATCACAGTGCTGTTGCTAGTGTGTTCACTGCCAATCACTATAGGCTGTCCCGGCTCACCATAACGCAAGGCATTGGCCAGCAAATTGGCCAGCGCCCGGCGCAGCAGCTCCTGATCAGCCCACACTTCACCGTGGGCCTGGTTAACCAGGCTGGTATCAGCCTCTTCTGCCATGCCTTCAAAATATTCACACAACTGTTCAACCAGCATAGACAGGGTGACCGCTTCAGCTTGAATCACTGCCTGAGGCTGCTCGGTGCGAGCCAGAAAAAGCATACTGTTAATCATACGGCTCAGCCGTTGATACTCTTCCAGGTGAGACGCCAGCAAACTTTCATACTCTTCCGTACTGCGGTTTCGGCGTAAAACATGTTCGGTATGCCCCATCAGATTACTGAGCGGAGTGCGGACCTCATGAGCCAGATCTTCCGAAAAACGCGACAGCCTGCCAAACCCCTCTTCCAGGCGAGCAAGCATATGGTTGAGACTATGGCCAAGTTCACGCAGCTCTTCAGGTAATTGCCGTGTATTCAGACGCCGGTGCAGCTCGCGAACATCAATGGCTCCTGCCTGCTTAGCCAGCCGTCGTACCGGCATCAAGCCACGCCGGCTGACCAGCCAACCCAATAAAAATGCTATCAGCGCCCCTCCTGCCAGCGCCAGTAACAAACGCAGGCGGTAGGCGGCCAGCATCTGCTCTCTTGGCGCCAGCAGCTTGCCCGCCACCAACATCAGATTAAGGTTACCTTGTTTAAGGTAATGCCACGCAAGGCGGGCATTACCTTCCTCGTTATAACCCAGACGGGTTTGCCCGGCGGAAAGGCCAACAGGTACCGATAGTCCGGCCGGATTCACCGAGATCAGTACTTCACCATCCTGATCCAGCACCCATAACAGGCTGTCTTCATTGCCCAGCATATTGGCATAAAGCGTAGGCCGGTCGCGTAAATCCTTGATACTGTCACTGCTTGTCAACAGCGCCTGCATGTGTTCCAGACGCCCGAGCAGGCTCTGATCATCCCGCCAGGCCAGTTCACGCTCCAGTGAAAAATAGAGATAAAAACCAATACTGCCCAGCAGCACGGCACTGACCAGCGCAAACATCAGTGCCAGCCTGAAACTTAACGAAGACAGGATCTGTTTCATTCTCTCAGCTCACAGACATAGCCCATGCCACGCACAGTATGAATGACCCTGGGCTCAAAGCCGTCGTCAATTTTGGCCCGCAACCGGCGAATGGCAACGTCTACCACATTGGTGTCACTGTCAAAATTCATATGCCATACCTGTGACGCAATATAAGTACGCGACAGTACCTCGCCCTGATGAGACAGCAGCAGCTGTAACAAAGTAAATTCCTTATTGGTAAGATCAATGCGCTGCCCGCTGCGGCTGACCCGGCGTGCCAGCGGATCCAGCTGCAGATCCGCCAGCTGATAAAACACCGGCTCGGCCGGCTTGCCCCGGCGCAACAACTTGCGGGCCCGGGCCAGCAGCTCGGCGAACGAAAACGGCTTGGCCAGATAGTCATCGGCCCCCTGCTCCAGGCCACGAACCTTATCTTCCACCGCATCCCGGGCACTCAGGCAAATAACGGGCGTATCGCTTTCGCTGCGAATAAACTGTAACAACTGCCAGCCATTCAGCCCCGGCAGCATAATGTCCAGGATCACCAGATCAAAGACGCTTTCTTCCAGCAGATAGCGCCCCTCCAGCCCGTCTTTGGCTATCTCGACCTGATAACCGGACTCGGTAAACCCCTTTTTAAGGTAATCGGAAATTTTGGCTTCGTCTTCTACTACCAGAATGCGCATATGCAGCCTCGCTCAGTGCCATTTAATAAAGCCAGTCTACCATTAGAACCGTGTGTTGCCGGCCGAATGACAGTTTTGTAATGAAGCAGTAAGCGGTTTGCAAGACGAGCTCAGGCATGATGAACCCATCTCGCCAGACACGGCGAACATACAAGCAGTGACGCTATACCCAATCTTAACCACGGAGAATCGCCATGAATTTTAAACATGTTCTGGCCGGCGCCATGATGGCCGGTGTATCCACCCTGACCTTCGCTGCCGGCAACCCGCTGAGCGTTCATGTACTCAACCTGGAAAATGGTCTGCCTTCCCCCGATGTGAAGGTAGTACTGGAGCAGAAGCAGGGAGACAACTGGGTACAGCTTAACAGTGCCATCACCAACGAACAGGGTCGTATTACCGCCCTGTACCCGGAAGGCAAGGAGCTTGAAAAAGGCACCTATAAAGTGACGTTTGAAACCGGTGAGTGGTTTGAAAAGCACGACACAGCCACCTTCTTCCCCGAAATCCCGGTAATTTTCAGTGCCGATGGCCAGGTAGAGCATTACCATGTGCCGCTGCTGCTGAGCCCTTACGGCTTTTCTACCTACCGCGGTAACTAATCTGTGCAGCTGTAGTGAACACCAGGTCCTGAATAAAAAAGAGAGCTTCGGCTCTCTTTTTTATCTGTACATGCAAAACAAAAGGGACGCCGCAGCGTCCCTCGAATCGTTTCCGGCTCTTACAGCGCGCGCAGAATATTGTCCACGCTGTCTTTGGCGTCGCCAAACAACATAACGCTGTTTTCCCGGAAGAACAGCGGGTTCTGCACCCCGGCATAGCCGGTATTCATGGAGCGCTTGAACACCACCACCTGCTGGGCTTTCCACACTTCCAGCACCGGCATGCCGGCGATGGGGCTGGCCGGGTCTTCCGCCGCCGACGGGTTAACCGTGTCGTTGGCACCAATCACCAGCACGGTATCGGTATCGTCGAAATCGTCGTTGATCTCGTCCATTTCCAGCACAACATCGTAGGGCACCTTGGCTTCCGCCAGCAGCACGTTCATATGGCCGGGCAGACGACCCGCCACCGGGTGAATACCAAAGCGCACCTTGACGCCCGCCGCGCGCAGCCTGGATACCAGCTCCGCCACCGGATACTGGGCCTGGGCCACCGCCATACCGTATCCCGGGGTGATGATTACCGAGCTGGAGTTTTTCAGCATGTCGGCCACATCTTCAGCGTTCACTTCGGTGTATTCGCCCTCTTCTTCCTCACCGGAAGACACTGTGCCGTCGGAGCCAAAGCCACCGGCGATCACCGAAATGAAGGAGCGGTTCATGGCCCGGCACATGATGTAGGACAGAATGGCACCCGAAGAGCCCACCAGGGCACCGGTCACGATCAGCAGATCGTTGGACAGCATAAAGCCCGCCGCCGCCGCGGCCCAGCCCGAGTAGGAGTTGAGCATGGAGATCACCACCGGCATGTCGGCACCGCCGATGCTGGCCACCAGATGCCAGCCAAAGGCCAGGGCAATCAGGGTCATTACCAGCAGGGCGAAGGTAGAGCCTTCCACCTGCACAAACCAGATCAGCAGCATGGCCGACACCACCACTGCCAGCAGGTTGAGCTTGTGGCGGTGCGGCAGGGTCAGCGGCTTGGAGGACACCAGGCCGCGCAGCTTGCCAAAAGCGACGATGGAGCCGGTAAAGGTGACCGCACCGATAAACACACCAAGGAAGACTTCGGTATTGTGAATGTTCAGCATGGCACCGGACAGGTCACCGTGATCGATATAGGTGTTGTAGCCCACAAAGACCGCAGCCAGCCCCACAAAGCTGTGCAGAATAGCAATCAGCTCCGGCATTTCGGTCATTTCCACCTTGAGCGCAAAGCGAATGCCGATAGCGGCCCCAATGGCCATAGCCACGATAATCCAGCCCAGGCCGGTGACCTCGGGGTTAAAAATGGTGGCCAGCAGGGCAATGGTCATGCCCGCCACGCCATACCAGTTACCGGCCTTGGCCGACTCCTGCCTGGACAGACCGGCCAGGCTCATGATAAAGAGCACGGCGGCCACGATATAAGATGCAGTTACTAATCCTTGTGACATTTAATCAGCCCTTCCTAAACATCTTCAGCATGCGATGTGTCACGGTAAAACCGCCAAACACGTTGATGGAGGCGATCAGCACCGCCACAAAGGCGATAAAGCTGACAAAACCACTCTCCGACCCCACCTGGGACAAGGCCCCTACCACGATAATGCCGGAGATGGCGTTGGTAACCGACATCAGCGGCGTGTGCAGGGAATGGGACACGTTCCAGATCACGTAGTAGCCCACGATACAGGCCAGCACGAACACGGTAATGTGAGACAGAAACTCAGCCGGTGCCACCGCCGCCAGCCAGGCAAACAACACAATGCCGGCACCGCCCAGGTAATATTTGAGCCTGCTTGGCTTTTTGGCTTCAGGCTCGGCCTGAGGCTGAGCAGCCGCTTTAGCCTTGGGGGCCGCCGACACGCTGATGGCCGGCGGTGGGAAAGTGACTTCACCGTCTTTTACCACCGTCATATTGCGCAGCACCACGTCGTCGAAGTCGACATGGATATTGCCGTCCTTTTCCTTGCACAGCAACTTGGCCAGGTTAACCAGGTTGGTGGCGTACAGGGTGGAGGACTGGGTCGGCAGGCGACCGTTGAGATCGGTATAGCCGATGATCTTAACGCCGTTGTCGGACACAAACAGCTCGCCCGGCTTGGTCAGCTCACAGTTACCGCCGTTCTGGGCGGCCAGATCCACAATGACAGAGCCCGGAGCCATGGCAGCCACCATGTCGGCAGTAATCAGTTTGGGGGCCGGCTTACCAGGGATTAGCGCTGTGGTAATGATAATATCCACCTCTTTGGCCTGCTCCATAAACAGGGCCATTTCGGCGTCGATAAAGGCCTGACTCATCTCCTTGGCATAACCGTCGGAAGAATCGCTGTCTTCCTCGTAGTCCAGCTCCAGGAACTCGGCCCCCATGGAGTTGATCTGCTCTTTTACCTCGGGGCGGGTATCAAAGGCGCGCACTATGGCACCCAAAGAGCCGGCAGCACCAATGGCAGCCAGGCCGGCAACACCGGCACCGATCACCAGCACCTTGGCCGGCGGCACCTTGCCGGCGGCGGTGATCTGACCGGTAAAGAAGCGGCCAAACTCGTGGGCGGCTTCCACCACGGCACGGTAGCCGGCAATGTTGGCCATGGACGACAGCGCATCCAGCGACTGGGCGCGGGAAATACGCGGCACCATGTCCATGGCAAGTACGGTCACGCCTTTGTTCTTGAGCTGCTCGACCAGCTCAGGGTTCTGCGCCGGCCAGATAAAGCTGACCAGAGTAGTACCTGCCTGCAGCCGCTCAATTTCGTCGGCAGTGGGCGCGTTCACCTTGTAAATAATGGTGGCCTGCCAGACGTCGTCGGCATTTACCAGTTGCGCGCCGGCGGCCTGATAGCCAGCGTCTTCAAAGCTGGCCTTGCTGCCCGCGCCCTGCTCGACGCTGACCTCAAAGCCCAGTTTGCGCAGCTGCTCAACGGACTTGGGGGTGGCGGCCACCCGTGTCTCTCCGCTGAGCGTTTCCCTTGGAATTCCGATTAACATAATAATTCCCTGATCCTTGTTGATATTACCCCGGGCAAACACGCCCGGTTTTCAGCAAGCTGTTCCTTCAACTTCCGGCAGCCTTGCCTGTGTCACACCAGTAAAATGACGTTTTTTTACAACGCATTTACTTTACCAACGCATACCTAGTAATTTTTTTTGTATTTTTAGGCAATATTGGATACAAAAACACCCTAAAACACATACAATTAATTTCAAGTGAAGGTAGTGCGTAGGAAAAATACAGCGTGAAAGCCAATATACTGGTTACGGTCAAAAAAGATAAATTGATCTTTCCGCGAGCCTCGATAGGCTCTGACTTTCAATGAGTAAGGTAACACTTATCCAGTGCCGGCCAAGTGGTCATTTAGCGAGCAGGATCACATAAGGCGGGAATAGCGGTATAACGCAGCCGGCCCTGCGGAACCACAGGGCCGGCAAGCCTTATTTCACAAACAAATACCAATAACCAAACAGCAGATTAAAACCAGCAAAGAACAGAATGCCAACCCGGCTCAGAGCCACCATGCCCTTGCCCAGCCGGTAGCGTTCCGGCACCTGTGGCAAACGCATCAGTCGAAGGTTCAGCCAGGCAAACACCAGGGCGCTGATAAAGGCGGAGATCATGGCAAACTCCAGCATGGCCAGCAGCGCCCCTTTAAAAAACATGATGATCAAGGCGGCCACCACGCCCATGGCTATCATCAGCGGATAGGTGAAACGGGCACCGTTGCCGGTAGGGCCGCTGCCCTGTAGCTGACCAAACTGTACGAAGCATTCACTCAGCGCCCGGCTATAGCCGTCGAGCACGGTTACTGTGGTAGAAAACATGCACAGAAACGCCACTATGGCGATCAGCCAGCGGCTCCACTCCCCCATCACACTGGCGTACACGTTCACCAGCTGATGAGCAAAAGCAATGCCTGACGTAGCCAATGTTTCACCGCTGCCGTGCAGTACCAGGGTGCCCAGCGCTACAAAGGCCAGTGCCAGCAGCGTGGAGGTAACGTAACCGACGTTAAAATCGACCAGAGCGTCTTTATACTCCAGCGTTCCCCCCAGATCCTTTTGCTTTTGCCGAAGCCAGACACTGTTCCAGGAAGACAGCTCAATAGGAGCCGGCATCCAGCCCATCAGGGCCACCAGAAAGCCTACCGAGGCCAGATTCCAGGGGCTGGGTGCCACAAAGTCCGGTGTAGCCACGCCCCCCCGGTTAAGCGCAATAAACACGGCGGTGACGGTGGCAATGGCCAGGCCCACAATAATCCATTTGGTCACACTGTCCAGGGTTCGGTAGTGACCGGTGATCAAGAACGCCAGTGAGCCTGCCAGCACTATCATGCTGAGCTGAGTCACGCTCAGGCTGTCGCCGATGAATAACCCCAGAATGCTGCCACAGAGCATGGCCACACCCGCCGTGCTGACCACGGAAGAAAACAGGTTCAGCAGCGTAAATAAACGCAGATAACCACGGCCGATACGATCATAGCCCTGAATCAGGCTTTCATTGGCGGCCATGGTGTAGCGGGCACCAATCTGAAAGAAGGGATATTTGAGCAGATTAACCAGCAGAATAAGCCCCACCAGCTGCCAGCCATAAATGGCACCGGCCTGGGTGGACGCCACCAGATGAGAGCCGCCAATGGCGGCGGCAGCGCCCAGGATCCCCGGACCCAATACCCTCATATAGTGACTGATACTGCGAGGCTCGCGCTGCGCTGCTTCGGCGATCTGTGACATACTGCTGTTCCTGCTTTTTTGTGGTTTTTTATATAAGAAGTCGATTAAAAAACCATAGCAAAAAGCATAAAGCAACTGCCGGCAGTTGCCTGATAACCGCTCAAACAACAACAACAACCAGGTCAGGCAGATTCAGCAGCAGTTAACCCCATCATACAAAGACAAAACGGTTTGTTCACTCGCTTGATGATGCATTTACCAAATGAAATAATTTCATTCGTTACTACCTTCACTGCCTCGGGCCAACAGCGTATTGCCAGCATCAGGCAGGCGGCCATTCAGAGTAAAGGGGATGGACTCCATTCGCCCCTTGTTATTTACCTGCACCGCCAGGTGCAAATGCGGGCCTGAGCTGTAACCGGTATGCCCGGAGGCCGCCACCACCTGCCCGGCTCTTACCCGATCGCCTTTTTTCACTTTCAGTGAGCCGGTATTCAGATGAGCATAAAGCGTCATGGTACCGTCAGGATGACGCAAGCGCAGATGATTGGACTTGCCCCGGTATCTGGCCTCAAGACCACCGCCAACATGATGGTCCACCGCGGCGACCACCACCCCATCGGCAGTAGCCAGCAAAGGCGTGCCAACGGGCAATGCAATATCAAGGGCATAACGGTTGGAGCGCTTGTTATGACTGAAGTCACCGTTAAAGCCTTGCGAAATACGAAAGGCACCGGCCACCGGCGGGCTGATATTCACAGCGCCGGAGAGATTAAGTACACCTTGCCGGGGTTGATTGTAATGCTGCTTCCAGGCATTAACCCGGGGGCTGACAATAGTACTGCCGGCTATTTTCTGTACCTTGTGCCCCTGGTTGACCTTATTCTTTTCATAATGGCTGCTGTAAGCAAAACCGTAATCATAACTCCAGCTGCCGCTGCTATCTGGCGCCAGCTTGCCGATAAAGGTTTCCTGGCGGGCAGGCAGGATCAGCGGTTGCTCCATGGCGTCAGGTATGCTGACATTCTGCTGCTTTACAAACCTGAGATTAAAACGCGCCTGGCTGGCAAGGCGGTTAAGGGCATAGAAATGGTGGCCATCGTTTTGTTTAACCACCCGCACCAGAATACCGTCTTTGTTAATGGCATCCTGATGCCAGCGCTGGCTGATAGTGGCTTTGAGCCGGTTGTCGGTGTAATGCACTACACCGGCGGCATCGCGATATTGATAGATAGTGGCATGAGCAGGTGCTATTCCTGCAAGCACCAGCACAATGGCAAGCAAGCCTCTCATAATGCGTCCCTGCGAGAGTGTGTGCTTTTCAGTATAGAAACTAACCGTGTTTTTGCATCATGACGGCATCTTCGGTGCCGCTGCCTGCCGGATAGTAACCACGACGCCGGCCGGTTTCCCGGTAACCACAGGACTGATAAAGCCCAATCGCGGCCTGGTTGGACGCTCTCACTTCCAGCCAGTAATAGTACAGACCCAGTTTCCGGGCGTCAGCCAGATAGTGCTGCAACAGTAACCGGCCCAACCCTTTACCCTGCCACTCAGGAGAGATACAAATGTTCATCAGGGTGGTTTCATCAAGTACCCTGTCGGCAATAAAGTAACCTAGCAGCTGTTGCTGATACCAGAAGGAGCCGGTGAAATAACGTGCGTCAAAGGCACCAGCCAGTAAAGAGCGGCTCCAGGGATGCTGATGGGCAGCCAGCTCTACCGCCACCATGGCATCAAGATCTGCCGGTGTCAGTGCCCGGTATTCAGGCTGCATAAACAGCTCCAGAGTTCACGTTTTTGTAAAGCAGACAACGGCAGTGAACCTTGCCAGTTTAGCTGCCCGGCCGGCTCGGTAAGGTTAAACCCCAGCACAATACGCGCATCAGGACAGCCTGCGGCAAGCCAGGCCGTTTCCTCCTGAATATCGGGCTGTACACCTTCAAGCGCAATCAGCAGATCATTAAGCAGCGTTGCCGGCAGCTGATGGCCTTGTCCGATCACAAGACGAACGTCAGCAACGACAGGGACGGGTTCAGGAGCATAAGGCAGCCGTTCGGCATGAGCGCACTGCCATACCGGTAATGCCATAAACTGCCAGAGTCGGGTCTGTAGTGATTTCATCAATACTCCATAACGAAAAAGGCCAGCACTGAGGCTGGCCTTTTCGGTGAAGCTGGCAGGGGCAGAGGGATTCGAACCCCCAACCGTCGGTTTTGGAGACCGCTGTTCTACCAATTGGAACTATGCCCCTGCAACACGAAGCGAATTATATAGAGCTGAATTCAAAGGTAAAGGGCTTTTTGCTTACCCCAAGCCTGTTCGCTCACTCTTTCACCGCCGGCACTGTCCTGCTGTGTGAATTTTGCTTTGGCGACGCATTTATCTATAATTCCGGTCGATTCGCAAACCCATGGAGTTGCCCATGACTTACTCTTGCTGCTGCCACTCATTGGTAGTGGTGCCCTGTGCCGGCACCGGCTTTGGCGTTTGCGATCCTGTTTCTGTGATGGCCCCATTCAGGGGCTTTTTTATGGCCCGTATTTCACTTCAAGAGCACAGCTGATGGCAAACCCTTTATATCAAAAGCATGTCATATCCATATCTGACTTTACCCGCTCCGAGCTGGAACTGGTTATCGACACGGCCGTGAAGCTTAAAAGTCAGCCCCAACCCGAGCTGTTAAAACAAAAAGTGGTTGCCAGCTGCTTTTTTGAAGCCTCCACCCGCACCCGGCTGTCATTTGAAACGGCCGTGCATCGTTTGGGCGGTTCCGTCATCGGCTTTTCCGACAGCGGCAGCACCTCATTGGCTAAAAAGGGCGAAACTCTGTCCGACTCGGTGCGCATTATCAGCTCTTACAGCGACGCCTTTGTCATGCGCCATCCTCAGGAAGGCGCGGCAAGGCTGGCGGCGGAGTTTTCATCAGTGCCGGTGATCAATGCCGGAGACGGCTCCAACCAGCATCCCACTCAGACCTTGCTGGATCTGTTTACCATCTATGAAACTCAGGGCACACTGCAGGGCCTGACCGTGGCCTTTGTGGGTGATCTTAAATACGGCCGCACCGTGCACTCACTGACGCAGGCACTGAGCCTGTTTGGCTGCAAATTCTACTTTATCGCCCCTCAGGCGCTGGCCATGCCGGAATATCTGTGTGATGAGCTCAAGGAAAAAGGCATTAACTTTGAGTTTCGTGACAGCATGGAAGAAATCATGGACGAACTCGATATTCTGTATATGACCCGGGTACAGAAAGAGCGCTTTGACGAAACCGAATATATGCATGTGGCATCCCGCTATGTACTGACACCGCAAGTACTGGAAAATGCCAAAGACAGCCTCAAGGTACTGCATCCGCTGCCGCGCATTGATGAAATTACGGTAGAGGTGGATGACACCCCTTATGCCTACTATTTTGAGCAGGCCGAGAACGGCGTCTATGCTCGCCAGGCCCTGCTGGCCCTGGTATTGAATGAAACCCTGTAAGGAGCAGCCGTGAATAAAACCCAATTACAAGTCGAGGCCATTCACAATGGCACCGTGATCGACCATATTCCTGCCGGTCAGGGTATTCGTATTTTGCAGCTGTTTGGTCTGGCAGAGAACCGCGAGCGTATTACCGTGGGTCTTAATCTGCCGTCCAAGGCACTGGGTGCCAAAGATATTATCAAAGTAGAAAACGTGCGGCTGTCACCGGCACAGGCCAACCAGCTGGCGCTGTTTGCACCCGATGCGACCGTGAATCTGATTGAAGACTTTGAAGTAGTTGAAAAACTGCAGTTACATCTGCCGGAAAAGATCAAAGGCGTATTTGCCTGCCCAAACGGTAACTGTATCAGCCGCAGAGAGCCGGTCAGCAGCCAGTTCCGCGTAAGGGCCGTCAGCGGCCAGGTGCATTTTCGCTGCTGCTACTGCGAGAAGTCGTTTCATCAGGACTTTATGGCAGTATAAACCGATGCGGGCAGGCTCTGCCCGCATAAGTTAAAACACACTGCTCAGCCTGAACAGTAGCTGCCCGCCAGATTCGTCTGTGTCGGCAGGCTTGTGCCAGGGAAGACCGACACTCACCTCAAACAAAACGCGATCAGCAAGGGTCCCGCCCAGACTGATGCCGTAAGAGCCCAATTCCTGATATTCAGCCCTCGCCCCCGGTTGATGCTCACGAGTGACGCCATAATCAATAAAAGGCGTCACCACGACCGATGGCAGTAAAGACAAATCTGTTGTCACCTCATACATCAGTTCGGCAGCTGCAGCCATGCCACTGTCTCCGCTGATAGCTCCGCTTTCAAAGGCGCGTCCGAATGAAAACCCGCCCACCGAAAACTGTGAAGACGCCGGCAGCATCATAGGAGAATGCTGCCCGACGGTCCGCAGCTGCATATTGATATTATTATTTACCGGATACAAGTAATTGAGCGCTGCCCGCCAGTAATGATAGTTACCGGGCTGCTCACCCAGATCCATATCGGAAATATGCCCGGCTCCCACTCCGGCCATGGCAGACAAGTCGCCACTGCTCAGGGCACTGTCATAATCCAGCATCAGTTCGGCACGGCGTATACGAGTGCGCGCAACCGCTGTATTCATGATATCGACATCATCGTGCTGAAATGTCACTTCAGCACGACCAAACAGGCTTTGCTGCAAAGTACGCACAAAAGGATAAGACAGCTCCGCACTCACGACCACTGACTCAACCTCTATATGCTGCGACGCCAGAGATCCGCCGAGTTGCTGTTCAATGTAGGACAGGTTGTAACCGGTAAACAACCCGTTATAACCGAGAGGTATATTCTGAGAGAGCTGAAAAATAGACATTTGCTCCGGTGCATCAGGAATCGTCAGAGCCAGCAGGTTACTGCTCTCAAAATAGCCAAAGACATCGTTAAACCCGGCACTGGCGGCCAGCTCATAGGGCCCGACCTCGTCGCTGCCAAAATTATCCAGCGCAACCATCACTGAGCGCGGGTTAAATCCGATATTCAGTTTAAGCAGGCCTCCGGCCCGGGGCGTATCGGGTTTGATGAAGGTTCCTTCAATATTAACACCGGCCAGATCACTCATTAACAGCAGTACTCGCTCCGCCTCTTTAACTCGAATGGGCTGCATGGCCATCAGGCGATCAATATAGGGAGCCAGCCTCCGCTCCATGCCAGGAATATCACTGGTAATTTCTACCCGCTCTACATAGCCTTCATAAACCTGAAAATGAACATGACCGGACTCAAGATCCTGTACCGGTACTACTGTCATGGAGAAATAGCCTGCTGCCAGATAGGCTGCATCAATATCCCGGGCCACCTGATACAGATCGGCCAGAGTTATTTCTTTTCCCAGTAAAGACTGCCAGCTGGCCCTGAGCTGTTCCGGCTCAAGCGTAAATGCACCGTCCACAGTAACAGAATTAAGTACCAGCGTGACTTTTTCTGCTTCCTGCTCCGACAGCTCATCTTGCTGATCCATGATGTCAATATCAATCATGCCGCGCTTTTGTGGTGGGGTAAGGCGCTGAAGAATAATGGTTTGCTCTACGACAGCCTGCTCTGCTTCGCTGACTTGAGCCAATACCGGAGAAGACGTGCTCAGGGACAGCATGGTCAACGCAGTAAAACAGGCTGACAGATACGGGTAATGATATGGCTGTATTTTATTCAAGTGGCGTTACTCTGGTGCTGTCATGGAAAAAGGATGACCCAGTGCCACAGACACTGCCTCAAATACCCGCGATGCCGGTGAAGCGCAGCTTATTCCGGTAGGATTATTTGGTAATACTTCTTCATCAGAGCAGTCTCCGGAGCGTATATCGCTGTTAGCCTGAACCACCACAGTGGTATCGCTGGCAACATGATAGAACAGCGTAGTGTTATATCCGGGCAACTCACCGGTATGCCCGACCCAGCCAGCAGCGCAGCCCATTCCTATCCCGTACCCCATGGGATCAGGAAATGATGTTAAACGCGTTTGCTGAGCAGCTGGCGAAAGTAACCCTTTACCAGTACCCAGCGCTCTGCCATAAATCAGCAGATCATCCATGGTGGAAATCATCTCTCCGGCAGTCCAGCCCCAGGAAGGATTCCAGTGAGTGGCATTAGAAGGCTGCTCAGGTGTGGCCGCATTTCCTTGCAGTGTAAAACCCTGTGCAAAAGGGTCAGGCATATCAGCAGCATTACCAGGCCAGACAGTATTCGTGAGCCCAAGAGGCTCCAGGATCATGGCTGATAAACTCTGTTCAATAGGTTTTCCTGTTACTTGTTCAATCACCATGCCCAGCAGCACTGTATTGGTATTGGAATAATCAAAGGATGCGCCGGGCTCGAACTCCGGTGATGCCGGCAATGCAAAATTCAGTAATTGCTCGGGAGTATAGGTCTGGGAAGGATCTTCAAAGAAAATATCAAGAAACGCCTCTGCACGGGTATAGCTGGATACACCACTGGTCATATTGGCGAGGTGGCGAAGCGTAATCTTATTACCATTAGGCACACCGGCCACATAAGTGTCTATGGTGTCATCCAGCGATAATTTGCCGGCGTCAGCCAGCTGCATCAGCAAAGTGCCGGTAAAGGTTTTGGTCACAGAGCCAATGCGAGTATGCATGCCTGCTTTCATTGCTTCACCTGTTGCAGGATCAGCCACTCCCCACGCTTTCTTCCATATTCCCTCAGGCGTTTGTATGCCGACAATAACGCCAGGTGCGGATACATAATCCAGAGTACGACGAACCGCACTCTCTACTTCTTTGGTCATCGTTTCCGGCAGCTGCGACTGATTCATTGCAGATGTGGAAGGCGCAGAATTAACAACTGAAGGTTCTGCTACACAGGACTGGGATGCCGAAGCACCAGAAGAAAACAAAGCAAGTAATACGACCAGGCTACAGAGCTCAGACTTCTTGTGTCTGATGGTTTTAATCATATTTACTCATCCCTAAGTAATATTTACTACGAATTGAACGAGTATAGGCAGCTTATAACAAGGGAAAAAGAAAAAATGCAGCTTTGGCCAGAAATAAAAGCCCTGAGCGTTAACTCAGGGCTTCTTTAAAATGGCGGAGTGGCAAACGCACTGGGTTTGAAGGCTGAGGTGCGCAGCACCGACCTCATCCAGCAAGTCCGGCGCACCGGCGCAGCCGGACATGAAAAAAGCCCCGACCGTAAGGTCAGGGCTTTTGTATGATGGCGGAGCGGACGGGACTCGAACCCGCGACCCCCGGCGTGACAGGCCGGTATTCTAACCAACTGAACTACCGCTCCGCAAAAGCTGTATAGTCAGGAGTACTATATTGGGTGCCTGGCAGTGACCTACTTTCACATGGCAGCTGCCACACTATCATCGGCGCGGTTGCGTTTCACTGCTGAGTTCGGCATGGAATCAGGTGGTTCCACAACGCTATGGCCGCCAGGCATAAAATCGTAATTCGGAAAAAACTATTTCGATGAATAGGTTGTGCTCTTGAGCCTGCAAGGCCTCACACTTCTTGGGTGTTGTATGGTTAAGCCGCACGGGTCATTAGTACAGGTTAGCTGCACGCCTCACAGCGCTTCCACACCCTGCCTATCAACGTCCTGGTCTCGGACGGCCCTTTAGAGGTCTCTAGGACCTGGGGATGACTCATCTCGAGGCTCGCTTCCCGCTTAGATGCTTTCAGCGGTTATCGATTCCGAACTTAGCTACCGGGCAGTGCCACTGGCGTGACAACCCGAACACCAGAGGTTCGTCCACTCCGGTCCTCTCGTACTAGGAGCAGCCCCTCTCAATCATCCAACGCCCACGGCAGATAGGGACCGAACTGTCTCACGACGTTCTGAACCCAACTCGCGTACCACTTTAAATGGCGAACAGCCATACCCTTGGGACCGACTACAGCCCCAGGATGTGATGAGTCGACATCGAGGTGCCAAACTCCGCCGTCGATATGAACTCTTGGGCGGAATCAGCCTGTTATCCCCGGAGTACCTTTTATCCGTTGAGCGATGGCCTTTCCATACAGAACCACCGGATCACTAAAACCTACTTTCGTACCTGCTCGACGTGTCTGTCTCGCAGTCAAGCACCCTTTTGCTTTTGCACTCAATAGCCCGATTTCCGACCGGGCTGAGGGTACCTTCGTACTCCTCCGTTACTCTTTCGGAGGAGACCGCCCCAGTCAAACTACCTACCATACAATGTCCTTAATCCAGATGATGGATCTAAGTTAGAATTCCAAAACTTTCAGGGTGGTATTTCAAGGATGGCTCCACTAAAACTAGCGTCTTAGCTTCAAAGCCTCCCACCTATCCTGCACAAAAAGATTCAAAATCCACTGTAAAGCTATAGTAAAGGTTCACGGGGTCTTTCCGTCTTGCCGCGGGTACACCGCATCTTCACGGCGATTTCAATTTCACTGAGTCTCGGGTGGAGACAGCCTGGCCGTCATTGCGCCATTCGTGCAGGTCGGAACTTACCCGACAAGGAATTTCGCTACCTTAGGACCGTTATAGTTACGGCCGCCGTTTACTGGGGCTTCGATCAAGAGCTTCGCTTACGCTAACCCCATCAATTAACCTTCCAGCACCGGGCAGGCGTCAGACCCTATACGTCCACTTTCGTGTTTGCAGAGTCCTGTGTTTTTGATAAACAGTTGCAGCCAGCTTTTCACTGCGACCCTCCTCAGCTTACTGCGTAAAGCATTCACCAAGGAAGGTGTACCTTCTCCCGAAGTTACGGTACGATTTTGCCGAGTTCCTTCACCCGAGTTCTCTCAAGCGCCTTAGAATTCTCATCCCAACCACCAGTGTCGGTTTGGGGTACGGTTCTCATATCACTATAGCTTAGAAGCTTTTCTTGGAAGCATAGCATCAACCACTCCGGAGGTCGTAACCTCCTCGCATTCACATCTCAGCATTAAGATCCCGGATTTGCCTAAGATCTCTGCCTACCTGCTTACACTGGTATACCAATCACCAGCTGGTCTAGCTTTCTCCGTCCCTCCATCGCATGATACGAGAGTTCAGGAATATTAACCTGATTCCCATCGACTACGCATCTCTGCCTCGTCTTAGGGGCCGACTCACCCTGCTCCGATTAACGTTGAACAGGAAACCTTGGTCTTTCGGCGTGCGTGTCTTTCACACGCATTAACGTTACTTATGTCAGCATTCGCACTTCTGATACCTCCAACAGCTCTTACGAGTCCATCTTCACAGGCTTACAGAACGCTCCCCTACCACATATATTTTAAAATATACATCCGCAGCTTCGGTATATCGCTTGAGCCCCGCTAAATCTTCCGCGCAGGCCGACTCGACTAGTGAGCTATTACGCTTTCTTTAAATGGTGGCTGCTTCTAAGCCAACATCCTAGCTGTCTATGCCTTCCCACATCGTTTACCACTGAGCGATAATTTAGGGACCTTAGCTGGCGGTCTGGGTTGTTTCCCTCTCCACAATGGATGTTAGCACCCACTGTGTGTCTCCCATGATAATACTTTCCGGTATTCGGAGTTTGCATCGGGTTGGTAAGTCGGGATGACCCCCTAGCCGAAACAGTGCTCTACCCCCGGAAGTAAATTACATGAGGCGCTACCTAAATAGCTTTCGGGGAGAACCAGCTATCTCCAAGCTTGATTAGCCTTTCACTCCGACCCACAGCTCATCCCCATCTATTGCAACAGATGTGGGTTCGGCCCTCCAGTCAGTGTTACCTAACTTTCAGCCTGGCCATGGGTAGATCGCCTGGTTTCGGGTCTATACCCTGCGACTATTCGCCCTATTAAGACTCGGTTTCCCTACGCCTCCCCTATTCGGTTAAGCTTGCCACAGAATATAAGTCGCTGACCCATTATGCAAAAGGTACGCAGTCACCCTAAAAAGGGCTCCCACTGCTTGTACGTACACGGTTTCAGATTCTATTTCACTCCCCTCACAGGGGTTCTTTTCACCTTTCCCTCACGGTACTTGTTCACTATCGGTCGATTACGAGTATTTAGCCTTGGAGGATGGTCCCCCCATGTTCAGACAGGATTTCTCGTGTCCCGCCCTACTTGTTGATATGCCTAGTACCACTTACTGTATTTAAAATACGGGGCTATCACCCACTACGGCTCATCTTTCCAGATGATTCTTCTATACAATAAATTATCACATATCGGCTCTTCCCGGGTCGCTCGCCACTACTGCGGGAATCTCAATTGATTTCTTTTCCTCTGGTTACTTAGATGTTTCAGTTCACCAGGTTCGCTTCCTTAAACCTATATATTCAGTAAAAGGATGACAGGGTTTTAAGCCTGTGCGGGTTTCCCCATTCGGACATTTCCGGATCAAAGCTTGATTGCCAGCTCCCCGAAACTTTTCGCAGACTTCCACGTCCTTCATCGCCTGTAATCGCCAAGGCATCCGCCATGTACGCTTATTCACTTGACCATATAATAGGGATTAGACT
>NZ_JAWJBK010000040.1:0-76391 GCF_032842915.1 Oceanimonas sp. CAM02 | reverse complement strand
CTGATCGTCAAAGCGATCCTTGAAAATCGACATTTTTCTTCAAAAAACGTGCGTTCCGGTGTACAAAGTGGCTGCTAGTGTTTTCATTTTTACCCCGCTGAAAGCCTTGCCACATAAGGGTTTTTCATGATCTTGCCCTGTGCTCTTCATGGCTCCAAAGGACAGCTTTTATCTTGAAGTCGTTGCTGTACTGCTGGGTTCGCTTTCCCGTTTTGTAAGCTGGCATGGCTCACCTCTCTGCGTTATCGAGGTGTGTCCGTTAAAGCGGGTGAGATCCAGCGTCCGCCAACAGCCACTTGTTAGATTTTCACTCCTCGCGCCCACGGATATACTCATGAGAGGGCACGAATAGTGGTAAAGAAACACCGTCTCTCTCCCCGGAGAGCCGTCTTTCTCTAATTAGGACCATTTGCACGAAATAAACCACCCCAGCCCTAGCCAGCTTGAGAGTTTGGAGAGACTCGCGTGCAAACTCTTGAAAACGGTAGTGTTCAACACAACCTGTCTCGCCATTCTCATGTGGCAACCCCATGTCGTGGAGCACTGTAAATCGATGTGTTGAGGAATTTCTCGAGCTCTGTTTTATTGCCAAAAAACCCTGTTCATTCGATAAATCTCTAGAAATTTCAGTCATTGCCAGAAGTGCGGTATTGCCTTTCTCAACCTCTTCTTCAATCACTGGAGCCAACTCTCTCGATTTTTGGCCCTTCTTAACTTTCTTAAACCAGGCAGTCTTCATCGATGCGCCCTTGGCGCCATCGATCCCCAAGTAAGACAGTGAAGCCACCGCGATTTTATCAAGGATGTCCAAAGCACTACGTTGGGCCAAAGCCAAAGCTGACTGATTTACTCCGTAGCAAGCATAATCGAGAGTGTCATTATAATTACCAGTTTCTTTGAAGCGCTCGTGGCATGCGTCGAAGAGTAATTGCCTTGCCAGGATGTACTCAGATTTTAGGACGTTGACCATCGCAAAAATCTCAGGAACGCTCCCGCCTGATCCTGTAGTCGATACTACCGACGCTATATTAATATTATCCCAGTATTGAGAACCATGTGCGTGGGAGTGAATGGTCGGCGAGAGCGTCAGATTGTTTTTTACGACGAAGCCCTCATAGCTATCAATATGAGCGACTTGCTCTGTTTTTTGGACTGGACGAATATCAGTTATTTCGCCGGTGATCCCGTTTACCCCATACTCACCAGAGTATGAATATATTGTTTCGATATTCTGTTTAACATGATCTGCAAGGTGTTCAATTTCTGACTTCACCAATCCGGGATCGCCCAAGCCTTGATTCAATGCATATCTGAGCATTTTTAAGGCGCCAGAGCTTGCGACCCCGTTTTCTGGGTTTTCCTCTAAGGCTTGAGAATAAAAGTCATATGCTTCTACCCAGCGATAGGAGGACCAAAGAAGATTACCCAAATTAGTAAAGGACTGAGACCGAGTGTCATGAGTTGCTTCCGAATCAATCGCTGCTTTGTAGTAGAGCTGGCGTGCCTCTAATCGATACTTTTCAGTTATTCCATACCAGCTATACCCTTCGTACCTCGTAGACAAGGCAAGAGCGTGCAGGCCATTCGCCAAGTTATAACTGAGTTCCGAGTTTTCTTTACACTTGCCGACAACAAGCCGAAAAATTTCAACTCCTTTAAAGACTGAATCAAAGTCCTTCAGTAACCCTCCAGCGTCCACCAGAATGGCTGCTTTCAACATATCAATGTTGATACTCCCGGAGAGCTCCAGCGCTTGACGAATAGCTTCCTGCGGGCTCTCATCCACCAAGCGATTCAGCTTTTCCGCTTGTTCAGCTAATTCCACTCAGCCTCCTGAAAATCTAACATTATAATAGTAAGCACGCTCATATTTCTTCCTGCACACCAGAGCAGCACCCACGCCTAACCCATTGATAATAAACAAATTATCACTCAATTTCCGTATGCAGCAATGAGCAAAAATGAGCACGCTCACTATCAACGGCCGCTTGCTCGTTATCAACATTCGCCTGCCGTAACCTTTTCAAAATACAGCGTTTTTTGAGCCGGTTTTGTTGTACACGAGCATGGTCTGGAGATAGTGCGCAGCCAACCTGAAAATCAGCCAATTCACTGTATAAAACATCAGCATCAGGCACGCTACCGCCCAAGCGTTACGGGCCGCCGTGCCCTGCTGGCTCTCAATTTGATGCAGCTATTCTGGCCCAGTCATGGCTGGGTTTCAATTGTGACTGTTATGTTTTTATCAGATAGAAATAAGTATTGAGTGCTCAACCGGAAACATGTTGATCAGCCACATGTAGCGATTGCTGCGCATAACGGACTATTTTGTGGATTTTTCACAGGGTTGAGACCAGGCCCCACGAAGCAGCTTCGGCAATCCCCACTGCTGCTGTGCATTGCGTTCGCTAATATTACAGGCATAAAAAAACCGCTGCCGGAGCAGCGGTTTTTATCAAAGTAACCGGAATTAACCGAATTTACTTCTTGGCTTCAGCGGCGTTGCGCTCTTTCACCTGGGCTACCACTTTCTCGGCAACGTTGGCCGGGCAGGGAGCGTAGTGAGAGAATTCCATGGAGAACTGGCCACGGCCAGAAGTCATGGTGCGCAGATGACCGATGTAACCGAACATTTCGGACAAGGGTACATCAGCCTTAACGCGTACGCCGGTCATGCCAGCTACCTGATCTTTGATCATGCCACGACGACGGTTCAGGTCACCAATTACATCACCTACGTGATCTTCAGGAGTGAACACGTCAACTTTCATGATCGGCTCAAGCAGCTGCGGGTTGGCTTTCGGCAGAGACTGACGGAAAGCGCCCTTGGCGGCAATTTCAAACGCGATGGCAGAGGAGTCAACGGCGTGGTAGGCACCATCAACCAGCTCAAACTCAATGTCCAGTACCGGGAAGCCGGCAACAGGACCAGTACCCATCATGCTGGCAACACCCTTTTCAATGGCAGGCCAGAATTCTTTCGGTACGTTACCACCCACTACGGAAGACTTGAACACCAGACCGGTGTTGGCTTCGCCCGGGCGGATGATGTAGTCAATTTTACCGTACTGACCGGAACCACCAGACTGCTTCTTGTGGGTGTAGCTGTCTTCAACCTGAGAAGTGATGGTTTCACGGTAGGCTACCTGCGGCTCACCTACAATCAGCTCAACGCCGTAGGTACGCTTCAGAATGTCTACCTTGATGTCCAGGTGCAGTTCGCCCATGCCTTTCAGGATGGTTTCACCGGAATCTTCGTCGGTTTCAACGCGGAAAGACGGATCTTCAGCAACCATTTTACCAATGGCCACGCCCATCTTCTCGGAGCCGTTCTTGTCTTTCGGCGCAACGGCGATGGAGATTACCGGCTCGGGGAACACCATGGCTTCCAGGGTGCAGGGGTGCTTGACGTCACACAGGGTGTGACCGGTCTGCACGTTCTTCATACCGATGATGGCGATGATGTCACCAGCCTGGGCAGAGTCCAGCTCGGTACGCTCGTCGGCCTGCATTTCAACCATGCGGCCTACGCGCTCGGTTTTGCCGGTGGCGCTGTTGAGGATGGTGTCACCCTTCTTCAGGCGGCCGGAGTAGATACGTACGAAGGTCAGGGCGCCAAAACGGTCGTCCATGATCTTGAACGCCAGTGCTTTCAGCGGCGCATCCGGATCAACAATGGCGTATTCGCCGGTCTCGTTACCTTCTTCGTCGGTCAGCGGCTGCGGATCAACTTCGGTCGGGCTCGGCAGGTAGTCGTTCACGGCGTCCAGCACCAGCTGCATGCCTTTGTTCTTGAACGCGGAACCACAGTAGGCCGGGAAGATATCCATGGTGCGGGTACCCTTACGGATACAACGCTTGATGTCTTCGATAGAAGGCTCTTCACCTTCCATGTAGGCTTCCATCAGGTCGTCGTCTTGCTCAACGGCGCTTTCAATCAGCTTTTCACGGTACTCTTCAACCAGCTCAACCATGTCGGCCGGTACGTCTTCGATGGTGTAGTTGTCGGCATCACCGGAGTCATCCCAGATCCAGGCTTTACGGGTCAGCAGGTCAACAACACCCTTGAACTCGTCTTCACGGCCGATGGGCAGAGTCATAACAACCGGGTTGGCAGCCAGCACGTCACGGGTCTGCTGAACCACGTTCAGGAAGTCGGCACCCAGGCGGTCCAGCTTGTTTACGAAGATCAGACGGGCAACGCCGGATTCGTTAGCATAGCGCCAGTTGGTTTCAGACTGAGGCTCAACACCGCTGGAACCACAGAACACACCAATGCCGCCGTCCAGTACTTTCAGTGAACGGTATACTTCAACGGTGAAGTCAACGTGTCCGGGAGTGTCGATAACGTTAAAACGGTGGCCTTTCCAGAAGCAGCTTACGGCTGCAGACTGAATGGTAATACCGCGCTCGGCTTCCTGCTCCATGAAGTCGGTGGTGGACTCACCATCGTGGGTCTCGCCCGCTTTGTGGATTTTACCGGTCAGCTTGAGGATACGTTCGGTAGTGGTGGTCTTGCCCGCGTCAACGTGAGCAAAAATACCGATGTTTCTGTAATGTGATAAATCAGACATGATGCAACTTTATATGGTTGATTGAAGAAGTAGACGGAGCATGCGAAGAGTACCAGCACACCGCACCTCAGAATTCGAGGCGCACATTATGCAGCAGAACCCGCCCCTGCGCAAATGGCCAAAGCGGGTTTACGTGTACTTTTTGTGCAGATTTGTCTTCGCGCTCCGGCCCGTTTTTTTATGCCAGTGCACTCATATACCGCCGTTGGCTACTTTGTAGTAGACCCAACCAAACAGGCCGGCAAAGATAATCACGGTCAGTAACACCTTGAGCCAGATAAATTTCACGCTTATCTCCCGTGGGCTTCATTACTGCCCTGTTCAGCAGGATTGTGACACCCTCTTTCAGCTTATGCCAGCCCCGGCACACTCGTCAGGATAAAAATAGCTGCCACCACCAATACCGACATGATGGCCGCATAGCTCAGGTTCCAGCGCATAATGCGAAATGAATCGAGCCCGTAGCGCCCCTGAAAGGCCAGATTAATGCCGGAAAGCGGCCCGGTAGAGGTGCCCACCGCCCATGACGACAAAAACACCAGTGCCAGCAGGGTATGATCAGGCTCCAGCGGCATCAGCACAGCACCTGCCAGCGCAATGCAGATGATGGGATGAATGCCCAGTAACGACAACCCGACCGTAGCCAGATAAGTGACGCTGGCCTCCACAGCACCAAACCGGGTTAACGGCAGGCTGCCGCCCAGGGTGGAAAACAGACTTTCCAGACCATAACCCAGCACACCGGCAGCCAGAAACAGCGCCAGCTCATTGCCCATTTGCGGCAGCCGGCCCTGGGTCAGCCCGTTTACCGCCGCCAGCGGTGGCTGCCGTTTCACTGCCAGCATGATCAGGGTGAGTGCCGGTGCCATTAGCGTGATGACTGCCAGAATGGATAACTGCGGCTGCCACTGATGCATGGCCAGCACCGCCATCGCCAGCAAACCGGGCAACAACAGGCCGCCGGCATGCAGCGGATAGCCGGCAAACTGCTGCACCGGGGCGTTTTCCGTATGAGCCGGCCGGCGACTTAGCTGCCAGCCGGTCAGCAGCAAACTGCACAGCGCCAGCGGCATGCTCACCAGCCACAGGCGGACCAGGCTGGCATTGGGTGCCACACTTAACGACACCGCCATGGCGGCAAAAAAAGGAGACCAGAAGGCCGCTGCGGTAAAACCACGAATAAGCACCAGCGCCTGCTCCCGGGTTACGCTGCCTTGCTTTGCCAGCCGGTCGCCGATAATAAAGACAGAAGACAGGTTAATGACAGAGCCAAACAGATGCACCGCCGCCAGGGTAGACGCCAGCGCCTTTTTGCCTTTGGGAGCACGTTCGTCATCGTCGGTTTGTGGCCGGCTCACCAGGCTTAAAAAACTGACCGCCACCAGCATGGACAGCAGCCCGCTGTTGCCTGCCACCAGCCGCTGCGGATCTATGTCTGCCCCCTGCCCTGCACTCCAGGCCAGACAAGCGCCGCCCACCAGCAGCAGCACCAGCGCCTGGGTGCGGTTACGCCGGGCCAGCCCTTGCCACAACAGCGCCGCCGCTCCCCAATAAGCCAGTCCCGCCCAGTGTGGTGCCAGGGGCAGCCCCAGCAGGCCGGCGGCTATCATGAGCATGGCAGCGAGAATAAGCATGCCGGCCAGTTGCCGGCGCAATGGCAGAGGAAACAGCGAATAAAGCGTAGCGAGCAAAATAAGCTCCGGTGGTGGAGTTAAACAGAGGAAAGATCATAACCATAAACACCGTGAGCTGTAAGCTGTCAGCTGTAAGTAGATGTTGTTTGTAGATACCGCTTCAGCTGGCGCAAAGCTACCAAGGTTGCCTGTAGTATGGATTCCGGATCCGTCATGCTGAACTTGTACCGGAATGACGAACACAAAAAAGCCCACAGGCACAACACTGTGCCTGCAGGCCATAACGAACAAACTTATCGCTTAAAGCTGACGGCCTAAAGCTATGTGTTACCCTTTGTAGATCTTGGGGTTGAACACATCGCGCAGCCAGTCACCAAGCAGGTTGATCACCAACACCAGCACCACCAGATAGATGCCGGGAAAGGCAGTGATCCACCAGGAGCCGGAGAAGATATAGTTAAAGCCCATGCTGATCAGCGCTCCCAGCGAGGGTTTGTCTACCGGCATGCCCAGGCCCAGAAACGACAGCGCCGCTTCACTCATAATGGCGTTGGCCACCTGCACGGTGGAGATCACCAGAATGGGCGACAGGCAGTTGGGCAGAATATGCCGGAACATAATGCGCACCGACTTGAAGCCCATCACCTTGGCGGCTTCCACATATTCCTTTTTCTTCTCGGCCAGCACGGTAGCGCGAATGGTGCGGGCATATTGTGGCCACTCTGCCAGCCCGATAATCACCACCAGCATCAGCACCGCATACCGGGCATAAAAGTCACTGCCCAGAGTGGCCTGAAACACCGCCGACACAATAATCGCCACCATCATGGTGGAAAACGACAGCTGCACATCGGCAATGCGCATTAAAAAGTTATCAATGCGGCCACCAAAGTAGCCGGCACTCAGGCCCACTACTATGCCAATGGCCAGCTGCAGCGCCACCGCCCCCAGACCGATGATCAGCGACACGCGCGAGCCATAAAGAATGGTGCTGAGAATGTCACGGCCCTGCACATCCGTGCCCAGCAAAAAACGTTCGTCGCCCATGTCCTGCCAGCTGGGCGGCAGCTCGGAGTCAAGAATGTCGATGGTGGCCAGATCATAGGGGTTGTGGGGGGCGATCAGCGGTGACAGAAACGCCGCCGCCACCAGCGCCACAAACACCGCAAAGCTGAACATGGCGACCTTGTCGCGCAGAAAATAATAAAGAAAGTCCGACTGGCGAAAACGGGCCCAGCGGCTTTGAGAAAGTTCGGTGCTCATTGCTTATCCCTTTGCTGCCAGGTTAACGGTGGGGTTCACCAGGCCGTAGATCAAATCCACTATGGTGTTGGTCACCACAAAGATAAAGCCCACAAAAATCACATACGTGGTGATCAACGGCGTATCCACCCGGGTAATGGCTTCCAGAAACAAAAAGCCGATGCCCGGCCACTGAAACACTTTTTCTGTAAGAATGGTGTAGGCCACCATGGTGCCAATTTGCACCCCGCCTACGGTGATCAGCGGTAACAGAGTGTTTTTCAGCGCATGCACAAACCAGATGCGATATTTGCCCAGGCCCTTGGCCCAGCCAAACTTCACATATTCTGAACTGAGCTGCTCCAGCATTTCCGAGCGCACCAGACGAATAAACAGCGGCAGCATAATGGAAGACAGCGCTATGCTCGGCAGAATCAGGTTACGGAACCCCTGCCAGTTAAACAGCCCCGACTCCCAGCCCAGCGGGCTGGTAAGCTCACCCCGGCCATAGGCGGGCAGCCAGCCCAGCTCAATGGAGAACACATACATCAGCAAAATGGCGGTAAGGAACACCGGCACCGAAATGCCCACAATACTGATGCCCATAATCACTCTGGACAGCACGGCCCTGGGCTTGATGGCCGAATACACCCCCAGCGGTATGCTGAGCGCAATAATCAGAACGCTGGCACAGAACACCAGTTCAAGGGTGGCCGGCAGCTTGTCGAAAATCACTTCCAGTGTGGGTTGTTTGAAGAAATAGGAAGTGCCAAAGTCGCCCTGCAGCGCATTGCCCACAAAGCGGCTGTATTTCACCAGAAAAGGATCGTTCAGGCCCAGCTCGTCGCGCATCTGCTGACGCACTTCTTCCGACACCGACTGCCCCACCAGCTCACGCAGGGGGTCACCCAGATTGTCCTGAATTGAAAAGGCCACCAGGCTGATAACAAACATCACCACCAGCGCCTGGAACACCCGTTTAAGCAAAAAAGTAAACATGTTGCTATATCCATTAGCGGGATCAGGGAATGGGGAATAGGGAATCGACCACCCTAATCCCTAATCCCCAGTCCCTACTCCCCAGTTTTATTCGACGACCAGATCACCCAGGTAGGGGAAGTCCATGGCGTTTACCACGGCTTCGGCCTGCACATTGTTGCGGGCACCCCAGGCCAGATCCTGCCAGTGCAGTGGCACAAAGGCGGCATCGTCATAAAGAATGCGCTCGGCTTTTTGCAGCATGGCCTCGCGCTTGTCGCCATCGGTTTCGATGTTGGCTTCTTCAATCAGCTTGTCCAGCTCGGGGTTGGAGTAATGACCGCAGTTATACTGGCCCCGGCCGGTTTCCTCGTTGCGGGTCATGGTGAGGAATTCCGAGAAGTTGGCGGTGTCTTCAGTGTCGGAGTGCCAGCCAATCATCAGCATGTCGGCGGCGCATTTGTCGAACTCGGGCCAGTATTGCGCCACCGGCATAGTTTTCAGCTCCACATCAATGTTAATGCGCGCCAGCATGGCTTTCACCGCTTCGGCAATACGGTAGTCGTTCACATAGCGGTTGTTGGGGGCGATCATGCTGATCTTGAAGCCATCGGCATAACCGGCTTCCGCCATCAGCGCCTTGGCCTTGTCCAGATCATACAGGGGCACCAGCTCAGGGTTATGACCCACATAACCGGCCGGAGCCTGCTGGCCGGCGGTGGTGCCAAAGCCACGCATAATGCGCTGGACTATGCCTTCCTGGTTAATGGCGTAGTTCACCGCCTGACGCACGCGCACATCCTTGAAGGGCTCAAACCTGTCCTGATTCATCTGGAAGGTGATAATGCGGGTGCCCGACTCGGTCACCAGCTTAACATCGCCTGCCGACTGCACCCGTTTATGATCGTTGGGAGACACCGGCTTGATAAAGTCCACGTCACCGGCCAGCAGGGCGGCCACTCGGGTGGCATCTTCCTTGATGGGCACCAGTGTCATGTTATCCACGTTGCCGGGTGAATTCTTGTCCCAGTAATCGGCGTTACGCTCATACTCCACCTTGACGCCCTGCTGGCGGAATTTCAGCTTGAACGGGCCGGTCCCGGACGGATTGGTAGAGGCAAAAGTGCTGCCGTGCTTGGCCAGTTCACCCTTGTCTTTGCCGTCTTCCGTGGTGCCGGTATAAAACTGGCTGTCCATCGGGAACAGATAGGTCACGGTATTCAGCACCAGCGGGAACGGGCCTTTGGTCACCAGATCTACAGTGTACTCATCCACTTTTTTGGCTTCGGCAAAGGGCTCAAAAATGGCCTTGAAGTCAGCAGAAGACTTCAGACGGTTAAGGGTCCAGACCACGTCGTCGGCGGTAAAGTCGTTACCGCTGTGAAACTTTACGCCCTGGCGCAAATAAAAGCGCATGGTGTTTTCGTCTACCCGCTCCCACTTTTCTGCCAGCCGGGGCTCAAATTTAAAGTCTTTGGTCCAGCGCACCAGCGGATCAAAGACCAGATGCGACATTTCCAGGGTGGCACCCGAGATCTGCTCATGGGGATCCATTGAGACCGGATCGGCATCATAAGCAATGGTGATGTCGGCCGCCTGCACACTAAAGGCGAAACCGGCAGCCACCATGGCGGCTGCAATCCTGTTGAGTCCTTTTTTCATGTCACACTCCATTTACGTGAGTTAATGATGGCACTAGGCCTGTTCCAAAATATCCAGCCCTTCCCGGGACATGCCCTTAAACTCGGGCATCAGGGAAATCAGCGAGCGGCTGTAGGGGTCTGTCGCATTGGTAAAGAGTTGCTCGGTGGGGGCCACCTCCACCAGGGTGCCTTTTTTCATCACCCCGATGCGGTCGCACATTTGCCGGATCACCGGCAGATCGTGGCTGATAAACAGCATGGTAAGCTTGAGCTCGTCCTGCAGATCTTTCAGCAGGTTAAGGATCTGCGCCTGCACCGACACATCCAGTGCCGAGGTGGGCTCATCGCAAATCAGCAGTCGCGGCCGGGTAGCCAGCGCCCGGGCAATGGAAATGCGCTGGCGCTGACCGCCAGAAAACTCATGAGGAAACTTGACCCCGGCGGCCCGGCCCAGGCCAACATAGTCGAGCAGGTCGGCCACAATGCCACGTACCTGAGCGTCGTTCTTCGCCAGCTGATGAAAGCGAATGGGCTCGGCAATAATGTCGTCCACCCGCATGCGCGGGTTAAGGGACGAATAGGGGTTCTGAAACACCATCTGCATTTGCCGGCGCAGCGGGCGGCGCTCCTGCTCGGTTTTAATGGCGGTGAGCTCTATGCCTTCAAACCAGATTTTACCGCTGTCGGGCGGATACAGGCCGGTAATGGAGCGGGCAATGGTCGACTTGCCCGAGCCCGACTCCCCCACCAGACCAAAGGTTTCACCTTCAAAAATCTCAAAGCTCACATCATTGGTGGCCTGCAGATATTCCCGCTTGGCGGCAAAAATGGAGTCTTTGGTCACAAAGCGCAGGTTGCAGTGCTCTACTCTGAGCAAAGCACCCTCGTAGTCGCGCTGATCCTGACTCTGGCCCAGCCAGTGAGTTTTCAGATCCAGGCTGGCTTTTTCCTTGGCATCTTCAATGTAAGACACCAGCGGAAACCGGTGCAGCTTGATGTCGGAGCGGGGTACGGCAGAGATCAGGCTGCGGGTATAGGCATGAGACGGGTTGCCCAGCACTTGCTCGGTGGGGCCTATTTCCATCAGCTTGCCCCGGTACATGACCGCCACCCGGTCGGTGACGTTCGAGACCACGCCCATGTCGTGGGTCACCAGCATGCAGCCCACATTGCGCTCCTTGCACAGGCCGCGAATGAGGTTGAGGATCTGATCCTGAATCGACACATCCAGCGCCGTGGTGGGCTCGTCGGCAATGATCAGCTCAGGATCGCACGACAGCGCAATGGCAATGACCACCCGCTGGCGCATGCCACCGGAAAACTGGTGCGGGTACTGCTTGATGCGCAGCTCGGGCTGGGGAATGCCCACCGCATCAAGCAGCGAAACGGCCTTTTTACGGGCCGCTTCCCGGCTGAGACTGGTGTTGGCCAGCAGGGTCTCCACCATCTGAAACTCCACGGTGAACAGCGGGTTCAGCGAGGTCATGGGATCCTGAAAAATAAAGCCGATGCGTTTGCCCCGCACCGCGCGCATGGCGGTGGGCGACAGTGCGGAAATTTTCTCGCCATCCAGATACACATCACCGCTGGCAATACGGCCGGGCGGGCTGAGCAGATCAATCACGGCATTGCCGATGGTCGACTTGCCGGCACCGGACTCCCCCACCACGCCCAGTATTTCGCCCTTTTCGATGTTAAAGGAAAGATCCTCAACGGCGGCCATAACGCCGTGACGGGACGGATATTCAATCCGCAGATTTTTTACTTCCAGTAACGACATGCTCATCCTTAAACGGAATTATTATTGCAACAAATATATAACATACTGGCGCATTCTAATCTGGTATTAAGCCAAAAACCAAGACTGATTGAATAGACATGGGTCATGTTTTCAGCAGAAATGACTAAATCTTTACACGAAGATAAATCAGGAGGGCAAGAAACAAAACAGGGGAAAACACAGCCGTCAGCGATCAGGGGGTTGGGACGAGTCCCAACATTTCAACTTATCGCTGACGGCTGACGGCTTACAGCTGCAGTAAAGCCAGGCCTTGCAGGCAGACCAGGGCGAACAGGCCGGCGATCACATCGTCCAGCATAATGCCAAAGCCGCCGTGCACGCGGCGGTCGAACCAGCTGATGGGCCAAGGTTTGACCATGTCAAAGAAGCGGAACAGCACAAAGCCGATGGCAATCCACTGCCAGCCGGCGGGGGCCGCCAGCATGGTAATGCCAAAGCCGATAAATTCATCCCACACAATGGCACCGTGATCATGGCGGCCAATGGCGCTGGTGGCGGCATTGCAGATTTTAATGCCGGCCACAAAGCCGATGATCAGCAAGGTCACATACAGCCACAGCGGCAACGCTGTCATCAGCAAATAGAACGGAACGGCCGCCAGTGTGCCCATGGTGCCGGGCATAATGGGGCTTAACCCCGATCCAAAGCCCAGCGCCAGCAGGTGCAGCGGGTTGGACAGCTTCAGCGCTGCCAGCTCCGGCTTTCTCATACGCCGCTCCGGAAATGATCCCAGCTTCTGGCTGCCAGCTGGTAGGGCTTGCCATCGGCAGTCAGCTCTACGCCCGCTTCACCCGCCACCATGCGGCCAATGCGGGTAAATTTCACGCCACAGTGCGCCAGAGCAGTTTCCAGCTGGCCCCGGTGCAATTCCGGCACAGTAAAGCACAGCTCATAATCATCGCCGCCGGTCAGTGCCAGCTGCCAGGCTTGTTCCTGCTTAACGGTGTCGGTCATGGCCTTGCTCAGGGGCAACAGCTCCAGCTCAAGCTGGGCACGCAGATCAGACGCCGTGGTAATATGGGCCAGATCTCCCAGCAAGCCATCAGATAAGTCCAGCGCGCTGGAGGCTATGTCCCGCAATGCCTGCCCGGCCAGAATGCGCGGGTGCGGGTGCTCGAACTTGGTACGCACAAAGGCCTGATGGGGCTCGGCCACGGTAATGTTACCCAGCTGCTGCTGCAACCCCAGCGCCGCATCCCCAAGCGTGCCGGTCACATAAATGCCGTCACCGGCTTTGGCACCGTTACGGCGCAGGGCTTTGCCTTCAGGCAAAGAGCCATGCACCGTTACCGTGATCGACAGCGGCCCCTTGGTCATGTCGCCGCCCACCAGCGCCACATTGTAATATTCCGCCAGCTCAAAAAAGCCTTCGCAAAAGCCTTTCAGCCAGGTTTCGTTCACCTCAGGCAAAGTCAGCGCCAGCGACACCCAGCAAGGATCGGCCCCCATGGCTGCCAGATCCGACAGGTTCACCGCCAGCGCTCTGTGGCCCAGCGCCACCGGATCCATATCGGCAAAGAAATGCACATTGGCCACCAGGGTATCGGTGCTTACCGCCAGCGTGGTATTGGGCGGCAACTGCAGCAGGGCGCAGTCGTCGCCCGGGCCCATGATCACATCCTTGCGACCGCAGTGCCCGGTAAAATATTGTTTTATTATTTCAAACTCATTCATAGAAAATGAAAAGCCAGCGTCAGCTGGCTTTTTCCCGGTGTATCTTGTTATTTTTTCAACTGCTTGACGACCTTGTCGAGCACGCCATTAACGAACTTGTGACTGTCTTCGGCGGCAAACGCCTTGGCCAGTTCAATGGCTTCGTTAATCACGACCCGATATGGCACGTCGTCACGCCGGGTCAGCTCGTAGCAGGCCAACCTCAGCACCGCCTTGTCTACCACATCAAGCTCAGCCAGCGGGCGCGACAGGTAAGGTGAAAATACGCTGTCCAGTTCAGTGGTGTGCACAGACACACCAAACAGCAGATCACGGAAATAATCCATGTCTACACCCTTGGTTTCTTGTTCCAGGGCAAACTGTTCGGCAATGTTGGCCACATTGTCTTTATTCATCTGCCACTGATAAATGGCCTGGGTAGCGAGTCGGCGGGCCTTGCGGCGTTCAGACGGTTTCAATGCAGTACTCCTCTCAGTCCAGCTGTTGCAGGACGTTAATCATTTCCAGCGCGCTCAGGGCCGCTTCCGCGCCCTTGTTACCCGCCTTGGTGCCGGCGCGCTCGATGGCTTGTTCAATGTTTTCGGTAGTCAGCACGCCAAACGCAACCGGGATTTCATAATCCATCATCACGCTGCTCATGGTCTTGCTGTTTTCGTTGGCTACCAGATCAAAGTGATAGGTGCCGCCGCGGATCACGCAGCCCAAGGCCACAATGGCATCGTATTTGCCGGTTTTTGCCAGCTTTTTACACGCCAGGGCAATTTCTACCGCACCCGGTACCCGTACCAGAGTGATGTTGTCATCCTTAACCTGGCCCTGACGCTTGAGCACATCCAGAGCACCGGCCACCAGGCTGTCGTTGATAAAGCTGTTGAAGCGGGCCACCACTATGGCCACTTTGGCCTCGGGTGCGGCCATCAGCCCTTCGATTACCTTCATGGGAATCCTTGTTTGCAGAAAAGTGTGCACATTCTAGCACAATCGGCGATTGACAAAAGCCTTCAACACGCTCCTCCGCCGCAGTCGCAATAAAACAGCATGGTGTGCAAGGCACGGCAAATCACTTACATTAGTAACTTTTACGCCAGCCGGCCGGCTGGACGAATTCATGGTTATATAACGAGGTGTTTATGCTGGCGGAACGGCGCGGCGATTTACTGATATTAACCGCCACTTTGCTGGCCTCGGCGGGCTGGTTATTCTCCAAGGAAGCCATTACCGCCCTGCCCCCGGCGGGTTTTGTGGGCTGGCGCTTTCTGCTGGCTGCCGTGATCCTGCTCCCTTTTTGCCACCGCGCACTCAAAGCCACCTCGCCGGCCAACCTGCTGAAAAGCGCGGCCATTGGCCTGGTGATGACCCTGAACCTGATTTTCTGGATTCAGGCGGTGATGCACAGCGAGGGCATTGGTGAAGGGGCCTTTATTATGAGCCTGGCCATGCTGATAGTACCGCCCCTGGCCTGGCTGATATTTCGTGAACGCCCTGCCCGTCAGTTCTGGATTGCTCTGCCCATTGCCATTTCCGGCTTGTTTTTGCTCACTTCGGGCAATGGCTGGTCGCTGTCACTGGGGCAGCTGCTGTTTTTACTGGCCTCCATGTCACTGGCGCTCTACTTTTGTCTGAACAGCCGTTTTGCCCGCCGGGTGGATCCCATGGCGCTCACCTGTGTGCAGCTGGCAGTGACCGGTGTGATGCACCTGTTTTACTCGGCCGCGTTCGAGCAGTGGCCGGAGCAGGTTCCCGGCCATATCTGGGGCTGGTTTGCTGCCAGCGTTCTGCTGGCCACTTCGCTGCGCTTTTTCTGCCAGAGTGCGGGGCAAAAGTTCAGCAACGTGGCCAATGCCGCGCTGATTATGATGCTGGAGCCGGTATGGACGGTATTGATCAGTGTGTTCTGGTATCACGAGCCCATGCCGCTGCAAAAAGTGCTGGGCTGCCTGCTGATTTTATTGGCCCTGCTCAGCTTTCGCAGCCGGGCCCTGTATGAATGGTATCGAAACCGAAAGGCGTATAAAGCCTGAATCTGCCAGACTCGGTGCGAAGCAGCAGCGCGGTTGCACTCCGCCGACACGCTTCGAGCCCTTCCATGGGGCGCTCGAAAATGCCATCCATGGCATTTAATGGTCGGCTACGGCAATCCCCGCTGCTGCTTCGTGTGACAATGGTGTTGCCTGCTTCCCGCTTCTGGCTTTCAGCTTCCAGCGCCCTGAAGGGGTTATTTCGCGATCAGCGCATCGCCCTGAAACTCTATGCCCAGCCAGCCGGTTTTCATAAAGTTACGAATGTTCTGGTGGTCGTCGCCGTCGGGGTTGCCCAGCACGTCGTCGCGATAAAAGGCACCAAAACAGGCCAGGGTTTCCTGCTCGTCAAAGCCTTGCAAACGGGCAAAGGCAAACAGCTTGCAGGAGCCGTTGTTCTGGCCGGCTTCGTTGTGCTGATCGCCATTGGTAAAAGCCACCGGATGAAACTCATAAAGGCCGTCGATCAACGCCATTACCTCGGCAAATTCAATGGTCTCCGGCGCATCGGCCAGTTTGCTCTGCAGTTGCTGAATGTTCATGTTATTCCTTACTGTGGGATCAATCCTGATGGGGTGGTTCAGATATAACCAGCCGGTCGCGGCCGGCCTGTTTGGCGGCAATCAGGCCGTTATCGGCACGGCGAATGGTATTATCCAGCGCCTCGGAAGGGCAATATTCCGCAATCCCTGCGCTGATGGTCAGACGCAGATCGGGTAATTTTTCAAACCGCAGTGCTTTTACCGCTGTCATTATACGTTGCAGCAGCACTTCTGCCTGTGACAGCCCGGTATGGGGCAGCAACAGCATAAATTCTTCCCCGCCCCAGCGGACACACAAGTCCTGCGAGCGCAGCTCGGCGCAAATGGTATCAGCCAGCTGGCACAGCACAATATCACCCGTGTCGTGACCGTGGTTATCATTAATACGCTTGAACAGATCAACGTCGATCATGGCCAGAGTAAACGCCGGCTGCCCCCGGCCACAACGGGCCTGCTCGTCATGCAGGCGTTCCATCAGCTGCCGCCGGTTGGCCAGGCCGGTAAGCGGGTCTTTTAACGCCGCATCACGCAGCTGCTCGTTCAGCTCAATCAGATTGCGCTGATAGCGATCAGAAATACGGGTGATTTTATCCAGCCGTTTCAGCTGGCGCTCATACTGCTGCAGCAGATCCTGATTACGGGTGACGGCCACACCATAGCTGCTGTCGGCAATGCGCATCAGCCGCTCCAGCTTTCTGGCCTGCTCACGGTTTTGTTCCGCCAGCGCGGCCACCACCGGCAGCAAAGGGTTGTGCTGATGCTCAGGATCAGCCAGCAGCCGCTCAAGCTCTTCTGCTGAAGGCAGTTCAGCCATGAGGCAACACCTCAAAGGGGAAAGTACAGTCTTCCTTGAATTCTTCGGCCAGCTCTTCAACCCGCTCATTATCGGGATCAAAAAACCATTGCACACTTACCTCACGCTGCTTGTCAAAGGCAGCTTCCAGCATGTCGAAGATGTCCATCATGGCCTTGACGCTGCTGGTGTTCATATAGGCCAGATGCAATTGCAGCTGCAGCGCCTGCTCGCTGTCTCTCAGATATTGCTCAATCCAGTTGATCACATCCTGAAAAAACTCAAAGGAGTTTTCAGGGTAAGAGTCGCCCCGCATCACAACAATACCCCGTGCCGGATCACAGCTAATGTCCGGCGTTGCATCTGTGCCGGTGATTGTCAGTGTGTTCATCGCCAGTTCCGTTTGCATAGTTATACCACCGCCAAAATACTTAAAAAGCCACGCTGCTCGCTTATTCTAACCAGCCTTGCCGTCATTGGTGCTGCTGATTTACGAGCGACGTCAAGCAGGCCAAGGCCGGCACCACTCACGCCGTCTGAATCACGGGGAGCACGCAGCTGAGTTTTATAGGCAGCTTTAAGGCCTTGCTTGTCCATGGTGGCCAGCTCATCAATCCGCTGACAAATACGCTCGCCGTCGGCCATCTCCACCAGGTTGCCTGCCATCACATTGTAATGACCGGCCTCATCCCGTGCTACCACAACGGTGGCGGATCCTTCCTGCTCGTTGTAGTTCAGCCGGCTGGCGTAATGGCGAATATTCTGAGTCAGTTCAATATAGACACCAAACACATCCATGGCGGCACCGGGCTGGGCGTTATCAGCCTGCAGATAATTACGCAGGGCCTTGCCAATTTCCTCAATCAAACTGCGGGAAATGGGGCCGTTAAAACACAACAGTATATGATTTTGATTAAACTGCTCGCGAATCGACAGCAGATCTATGCCATTCATCGGCAACTCCTTATTGGTTAGCATCCATACGGAATGCCAGCAGGGTAATATCATCCCGCTGAGCATGACTGCCCCGGTATTCATCCAGTGCCTGTTTCAGCATCTCGGCCTGCTCGCTCAGCGGCAACTGGGCATGAGTACGCAGCAATTCATGAAAGCGGCTGCTGCCCAGTCCAAAGCCCTTTACACCACCGGCCTGATCCAGGTAGCCGTCTGTAGCCAGGTAATACACCTCATCGCGATGCACCGGCAATGTCAGATCTTCAAACGTGCCCGGCCGCCGATCCAGCAGGCAACGGCGCAGGCCCTTGTGCTCCGCCACTTCGTCACCGTTACTGATATAAAGTGACATCTTGGCTCCGCTGAACACCAGCTGGCCTGCCACCGGATCCACATATACCAGGCCGGCATCCATGGTGGTGGCCAGCCCCCGTGGCAACTCTGTGTCTTGCAGCATGCCCCTCAGGGTATGGTCTGCCAGCTGTAAAATGGCCGCCGGAGATTCAATACCGTGCTCACGCACCGCATGATCCAGCGCGGCCCGCCCCAGCATGGTCATCAGCGCGCCTGCCACGCCATGGCCGGCGCAGTCCACCACACCCACCAGAAAGCGGCCCTGCTCACCGGGCTGAAACAAGTAAAAATCACCGCCCACCACATCCCGAGGATGCCACAGCACAAAATGATCTTCCCCCAGGGTACGGGTCAGCTGGCGGTCGGGCAAAATGGCTTTTTGGATCAGGCTGGCGTAGTCGATGGAATCATTAATCAGCTGATGAGCCTGGCGCATCTGCCGGTTGGCTTTTTCCAGCTCTTCAGTGCGGCTTTGTACTTTTTGCTCCAGCTCTTCGGTATGGCTGCGCACCTTATTGGCCATCACGCCAAAGGCACGGCTGAGATCGCCAATTTCGTCACTGGAAGGGGCCGGCAGCGACACCTCATAACTGCCGCTGGCAATGGCACTGGCCGAGCCCTGCAGCCGGCGCAGCGGCGTCAGCACTACCCTGTCTACGCCATAAGCCAGGCCCAGCAGTAAAATAGCCAGGATCAATACCAGCCCCAGCAGGGCAGCATTAAACAGGCCCGGCTGAATGATCTGCGCCAGCCCCAGATCCATGGCCGTGGCGAGATACCAGTCAAGCTCGGGAATATAACTGACAGCCAGCAGCTGCCGCTTGCCATCCAGCGTCACCCAGCCCATGGCCACTTCATCGGGCTGGCTTTTAGCGCTGGCCAGCAAACCGGAGAGCTGCTCGTCATCTTGTGCCGAGTCGAGCATATCAAACAGAGTAACGCCATTGCTGCTGATGCCCGCCGCCGAGCCAAAGGAGATAAGCCCGGTGTCGGCATGAGCCTGAAAACGCCCTGCTCCGTCCAGGATCATGGGCACCACCCCTTTTTCCTCAACGGCAATAAAGTCATTGATAAAACCGCTCAGCTCCAGGCCGGTGCCTGCCAGCCCCAGGGGCGTGCCGTTTTGCTCTACCCGCACATTCAGCCACACGCGGGTCACGCCCAGGGTCTGGTCGTGATTGACATTAATGCTTAATGGTGAGGGGTCTGTAAGCAGGTTAAAAAACCACTGGTCGGCTTCTTTGTGCTGTTGCAGACGGTATTTTGGCAGGGCACCGAACGGCACATTGGGGGCGCGGTAATAATAATTCAGCGAGTCGGCACTGACTAAAAACCAGGAGCCACTGCTGAATTCACTGGCAAAGCCTTCGGCCTCGCGAATAAATAAATCCTGATTGCTTCCCGTGGCCAGCCACTCCCGGGTGAGTACCGAGTTGGCAAAACGCTGTGCCAGCGCCAGCTCACGGGTGAGTGGCACCAGCACCTTCTGGCGGTTAAGCCGGGTAAAGTTTTCTGCATAGGCACGGCCAAAGTGCTCCTGAATGCCACTGAGCAGCTGCCAGCCAATCCCGATTGCCGGAATAAAGGCCAGCATACACACCAGCAGTAAAGCAAAAATCGATTTTGCCCGAAGTCCTTTTCCCCAGATGGCCATAATTGCCTGCTTTGATATTTGAGCGCGTCAGAGTCCGGTATTGTTGACCTTTTTTCACACAAACTCAAATACAAAGGGGCAGCTTACTCGGTGACGTATTCCACCACTTCCAGACCAAAACCCGACAGCGCATGATAACGCTTGGGTGAACTGAGCAGGCGCATCTTGCCCACGCCCATGGCGCGCAAAATCTGCGAGCCCACGCCCACACGGCGGGACGTGCCCTGGCGCTTGGCTCCTTCCGGACGCTCTCCCTTGTCGGCGGCCTCAAACATGCGTACCACAGACAGCAGATGATCCGGGGTTTCTTCCTTGCCCAGAATCACCAGCACACCGCCTTCTTCGGCAATGCGCGCCATGGACTTGTCCAGCGGCCAGGTGCGGGACGCATGGCGGTCGGTCATCAGCACATCGGTGAGCATATCGTGAATGTGTACCCGCACCAGTGCCGGCTGGTCGGCCTTAATCTCGCCCTTGCGCAGGGCAAAGTGCACCTGATTGTCGATGGTATCGCGGAAAGTGACCAGCTCGAACTCACCGTGCTCGGTGGGCAGTTTGCAACGGGCTACCTGCTCAATGGTGGTTTCGTTCTGGTTGCGGTACTCGATCAGATCGGCAATGGTGCCCAGCTTGATGCCATGCTGCTCGGCAAACTTTTCCAGATCCGGGCGGCGGGCCATGGTGCCGTCTTCGTTCAGAATTTCCACAATCACCGCTGCCGGCTCCACGCCGGCCAGACGGGCCAGGTCGCAGCCGGCTTCGGTGTGGCCGGCGCGGGTCAGCACACCGCCGTTCTGGGCCTTGAGCGGAAAAATATGGCCAGGCTGCACCAAGTCGGCAGGCTTGGCATTCTGGGCTACGGCGGCCTGCACGGTGCGGGCACGGTCAGCAGCAGAAATACCGGTGGTGACCCCTTCGGCGGCTTCAATGGAAACAGTAAAGGCAGTGGAGAACTGCTCGGTATTGCGGCTCACCATCTGGGGAATGTCGAGCTGACGACAACGGGCTTCGGTCAGGGTCAGACAGATCAGGCCACGACCATATTTGGCCATAAAATTGATATCTTCCGGACGCACATGCTCGGCGGCCATGATCAGATCGCCTTCATTTTCTCTGTCTTCGTCATCCATCAGAATGACCATTTTGCCCTGACGAATGTCGTCGATGATTTCCTGGGTACTACTTAAGGCCATGATGTTCCCCTTGGTTAATTCGCTAAGCCGCTTACTTTACAAATCCGCTGGCGGCCAGAGTCGCCAGCGTCAGCCCGCCGGACGCTGGCGGCGCATCGGCACTCAGCAGGCGCTCCAGATAGCGGGCAATCAAATCTACTTCCAGGTTAACACTGCGGCCAACCTGCCAGTCATTCAGCGTGGTGTTGTTTAATGTATGGGGTACCAGCGTCAATTTAAAGGCCGCGCCTGATACCGCATTTACTGTGAGGCTGATGCCATCTACCGTGATGGAGCCTTTTTCGGCAATATAGCGGGCCAGCGCCTCGGGTGCGTCAACCCACAGCTCAATGGCAAATCCTACCTTGGCTTTTTTGGTGATCCGTCCCACGCCATCCACATGACCCGACACCAGATGGCCGCCCAGGCGGGTGGTGGGCAACAGGGCTTTTTCCAGATTGACCGCCTGCCCCGTCTGGTAATCGGCAAAGCCGGTGCGGGCAATGGTTTCTGCCGAAACATCAGCGCAATAATAATCTTTGCCAAGCTCGGTCACGGTGAGGCACACGCCGTTGGTGGCAATGGAATCACCCAGTGCCACATCAGATAAATCCAACGCCGGACAATGAATGCGGATCACCGAGGAGGCACTCTTTCGCTCAATGGCGGCCAGGGTGCCGGTGGCTTCAACAATACCGGTAAACATCAGTCGGTTACTCTTGCAGTCAGTTTAAGATCGTCACCCACAAAGCGGCTGTCCTGCCATGCCAGCCGAGGCGGCTGACTCATGACGGTAAATTCCGGCAGCGCCAGCAGGCCCCGGGCCGGGTTGCCCATCAGCATGGGGGCCTGATACAAAATCAGCTCATTCACCAGTCCGGCCGCAAACAGCGCGCCCCCAAGCGTGGCCCCCGCCTCTACCCACAGATGGTTCAGCTGTCGCCGGCCCAGCTCGTCCAGCAGCAACGCCAGATCCAGCTTGCCATGATCGCTTAACGGCAGCAGGCATTCTTCTACTTGCTCGCTAAAACCACCGGTGACCTTGCTCCGCAGCAGCAATACGGGGCCGGGCTGAGCAAACAGGCGCAGGCCGGCATGCAAGCGGTTTTGCGTATCAATAATGATGCGCAGCGGCTGGCGCAGCTCAGCTTCGGGGTAGTGTTGCTGCAGTGAGCCGGGCAGCTCCTGCCAGCGCACATTCAGCGCGGCATTGTCCATTAATACGGTATCGGCACCGGAAAGAATGGCGCAGCTTTGCGCCCGGTGGCGCTGCACATCGCGCCGGGCAGCGGGGCCGGTGATCCATTTGCTTTCACCATTGGCCAGTGCGGTGCGACCATCCAGGCTGGCGGCAAGCTTTAAGGTGACAAAGGGCCGGCGTGTGCGCATGCGGTGCAAAAAGCCTACATTCACCGCTTCCGCTTCCTGGGTCATCAGGCCGGCTTCGGCTGCTATGCCCGCCTCGCGCAGCATAGCCAGGCCCCGGCCCGCCACCTGGGGGTTGGGATCCACCATGGCGGCCACCACCCGGGCCACACCGGCGTCAATCAGGCCCTGAGCACAGGGTGGCGTGCGGCCATAATGAGAGCAGGGCTCCAGGGTCACATAAGCAGTGGCACCGCGGGCTGCGCCACCGGCGGCCCGCAGGGCAAACACTTCCGCATGGGGGCCGCCGGCGCGCTGATGAAAGCCTTCGCCGACAATGTGGTCGTCTTTCACGATCACGCAGCCCACCGCCGGATTGGGGCTGGTGGTATAGCGGCCACGACGGGCCAGCTCAAGCGCTCTGGCCATCCAGTGCGCATCTTGGGGTGTGAACACTTATTGCTCCAGGCGGGCTATTTCTTCGCCAAACTGACGCAGATCCTCAAAACAACGATACACGGATGCAAAACGAATGTAAGCCACCTTGTCGAGCTGTTTAAGCTCGTCCATCACCAGGTTGCCCACCAGCTCCGATTTTACTTCTCGCTCACCGGTGGCCCGCAGCCGCGACTTGATGCGACTCACCGACTGCTCTATGGCCTCGGTGCTCACCGGACGCTTTTCCAGCGCCCGCTGCATGCCGGCTTCCAGCTTGTCTTCGTTAAAGGGTTCGCGAATGCCGCTGCTTTTAATAATGCGCGGCATTACCAGCTCGGCGGTTTCAAAGGTGGTGAAACGCTCCCTGCAGGCATTGCACTCCCGCCGCCGGCGCACCTGCAAGCCATCGCCCACCAGACGGGAGTCGATGACCTTGGTTTCAGTTGCGTTACAAAAGGGGCAGTGCATAAAGCCTCCGCAGGGCCTGTTAATCGGCTGTTAGTGTAAAGAAGCGGGGGATGTTTTAAAAGCGGGGAATTGTGAAGGAAGGGAATGGGGAGCAGGGAATTGTGAAGCGGGAATGGGGAATAGTGGGGGAGTTGCTACTCCCTATTCACTATTCCCTGGGTTTAGTCCCTAATCCCGGTGCGTGTTACGCGTAAACCGGGTGGCGACGGCAGATGTCCAGCACCTGCTCTTTTACGCTGGCGATGGTGGCGTCGTCGTTGATGTTGCTCAGCACATCGCAGATCCAACCGGCCAGCTGGCGCACGTCGGCTTCTTTAAAGCCACGGCGGGTAACGGCAGGAGTACCGATGCGAATGCCGGAGGTCACAAACGGAGAACGCGGATCATTGGGCACGGCGTTCTTGTTTACGGTAATAAAGGCGCGTCCCAGAGCGGCATCGGCTTCCTTACCGGTGATGTCCTTGTCGATCAGATCCAGCAGGAACAGGTGGTTGTGAGTGCCGCCGGATACCACCTTGAAACCACGCTTCTGGAACTCGTCGGCCATGGCCTGGGCGTTTTTCACTACCTGCGCCTGATATTCCTTGAACTCGGGCTCCAGCGCTTCTTTAAAGGCCACGGCCTTGGCAGCAATCACGTGCATCAGGGGGCCGCCCTGACCACCGGGGAAAACAGCAGAGTTCAGTTTCTTTTCCAGCTCTTCGTTGTTGGCAGCAGACAGAATAATACCGCCACGAGGACCAGCCAGGGTCTTGTGGGTGGTAGAGGTCACCACATGAGCATGAGGCAGCGGGCTGGGGTAAACACCGGCGGCAATCAGACCGGCTACGTGAGCCATGTCGACCATAAACCAGGCACCCACTTTGTCGGCAATTTCGCGCATGCGGGCCCAGTCTACAATGCCGGAGAAGGCAGAGAAGCCGCCGATGATCATCTTCGGCTTGTGCTCAACCGCCAGGCGCTCCATTTCTTCATAATCGATCACGCCCTGCTCGTTAATGCCGTAGGGAATGATGTTATACAGCTTGCCGGAAAAGTTGGCGGGAGAGCCGTGAGTCAGGTGACCACCGTGAGCCAGGTTCATGCCCATCACGGTATCGCCGGGCTTGACCAGCGCCAGAAAAACAGCGGAGTTGGCCTGAGAGCCGGAGTGCGGCTGAACGTTAGCCCAGGTGGCGCCAAACAGCTCTTTGACACGCGCTATGGCCAGCTCTTCTACCTGATCCACGTATTCACAGCCACCGTAGAAACGCTTGGCCGGATAGCCTTCGGCGTATTTGTTGGTCAGCTGAGAACCCTGCGCCTGCATCACCCGCGGGCTGGTGTAGTTCTCGGAAGCAATCAGCTCAATGTGCTCTTCCTGACGCACGGTTTCATCACTGATGGCTTGCCACAGCTGGGGATCATAATCGGCGATATTCATCTCACGCTTTAACATCCGTCTCTCCTGACTCATGGGGGGATTGTCACTGAAAGCCAAATTGTACCCCCAAGCGACAATCCGGCCTAGCCCTGAAGCCCGGCTTAAACGTTTTTTTTACCATTTATGTTGAAAACTTCACATAAAGTTTAACTCAACTTTAACAAATCAAGTGTTTTACCGGGTATGACGTTGACCGGTAAACCCGATAGAATATTGTTTCGATTTACCGCCCGTCTGGGCCGCATCACGAGTAAAAGGGGATTATGCAAGCGTTCAGAGTTACTTCCCAGCGCCGGGCAGAGCTGTATCACTGGTTTACCGCCCTGTTTGCCGCCCCCCTCAGCAAAGACGACCTCAATGACTTTGGTGGCTACGACATGCACCGCTTTCTTGACAGTCTTGCCACCCTGGATCCGCTCACCGAAGCCACAGAAGCCTTTCGCCAGCAGGCTGAGCAGGCACAGCACGACGCGCTGGCCGGCCGTTATCAGGCGCTTACGGCCAGCCCGCCCTTGCTCGACACTCAGCACCTGAGTGAAGCATCACAAGATAACCTGCTGTTAATGAGCATGCTGCTTAAACAACACGGCACCGGCCTTGCCGATGATGATCCGCTGCATGTGTGTAACCAGCTGGAAATGATGGGTACCCTGGCCATGGCCGCTGCCGAAGCCGGCGACGAGAAGAGCCGCCTGGCGCTGCTGGATCAGCAAAGAGAGCTGGCCAACACCCTGCTGATTGACTGGCTGCCTGCGTTTGTTACCGGTTGCAGCGAGCGTGACCATAACGGCTTTTATGCTGCCGCGGCTGCCCTGCTGCAGGCGGTGTTTATCATGGATCTGCACTATCTCAACAACGTAGCGGAGTAACGATGCCACTTGCCATGCCCCCGCAACTGACGACTACTCAGGGTGAAGAGCGCCGGCTGGGCGTGGAGCTGGAGCTCAGCGGTATTACGCTGGAGCAGCTGGTTTTTGTGGTGGCCGACACTCTTAAGGGCCAGGCTCAGCCGGTATCAGACTATGAAACCGATATTCTGACCGAAGACGGCTGCTTTCGGGCCGAACTCGACTTTGACTATCTTAAACAGCTGGCCCGGGAGCAAAAACAGCATCCGCCCGGCGAGCTGGAACAGGCCGCCACCGACTTGCTGGGCAGCCTGGCCTTGCAGCTGGTACCGCTGGAGCTGGTTTGCCCGCCGCTGCCCCTGTCACGGCTGAATGAGCTCAACCGGTTGTTTGGCCGGCTCAGAGAGCTGGGTGCCCAGGGCACCCGCCACGCCCTGCATTATGCTTTTGGCCTGCATCTTAACCCCGAGCTGCCCGACACCGGCATTCACACTATTTTGCGCTATTTCCGTGCCTATCTGTGCCTGCACGACTGGCTTGACGCCCACGAAGATATCGTGGCTGCCCGCAAAATATCGCCCTATATTCGCGCCTTTCCCAAAGACTATGTCAAACAAGTGATAAGCCCTGCTTATCAGCCTGACATGACACAATTTATTGAGGATTACCTGGCCTGGAACCCTACCCGCAACCGGGCCATGGATCTGCTGCCGTTGCTGGCCTGGCACAATGAACAGAAAGTACAGTCCGTGGTACAGGACAGCAAGGTCAACAAGCGCCCCACCCTGCACTACCGGCTGCCTAATTCCGATATCGACAACCCGCTCTGGTCGTTACAGCACGCCTGGGACGGCTGGCTGCAGGTGGAATGGCTGGCCCATGACGAACACCGTCTTGAGCAGGTATGCCTGGCTTATCAGGCCCATCTTAATCAGCTCACACCCGACTTTATCGATCCCTGGGGTATCAAGGTGCGCCCATGGCTGCGCTGATTGGCGTCACCGGCCCCAACAGCCGCCTGCCCCTGGCCTGGTGGGCCACGCGGCTGTCGCTGCGGCTGGCCGGTGGTCAGGGACTGCGGCTGACCCCCGCCAATATGCATAAACACAAGCGTGATCAACTGCAGGGGCTGATTATTGGCGGCGGTGACGACATCGATGCCGCCCTCTACGGGGCCGACACCGGACGGGCACCGGCAGATCCGGAGCGGGACGCCTTTGAAATTGAACTGATTGAACATGCGCTCAATACCAGACTGCCGTTGCTCGGTATTTGCCGGGGCGCGCAATTAATTAACGTGGTGCTGGGCGGCTCATTGCATGCCGATATTCGGCCACAGCGCCTGCACACCTCCAACCGGCGCACACCGCTGCCGCGCAAAACCGCCATTGGCTGTGGCGACGGCCGGCTCAGCAGGGTGATGCAGCAGCCACAGTGGCGCATAAACAGCCTGCATCATCAGGCAGTTGACCGAGTGGGCACCGGGCTTGCCGTCGTCGCCAGAGATCTTGACGGCTTTGTGCAGGCCATTGAAACCACCTCCAGCCATTATTTGCTGGGAGTGCAGTGGCATCCGGAATATCTGCCTTATCTGGCCGGCCAGCGCCGGCTGTTTCACAATCTGGTTCGTGCCGCCGAAAAAAGCCGGCCCGAAGCCCTCTATGATTGATTATTTACTGGTATTTGGCAGCAGTCTGCTGGCGGCCACCATAGCGCCTTTTTATTCGGAAGTGGTGCTGGCCGCCGTGCTCACCCGCCAGCCCGATGCGGCTCTGCTGCTATGGCTGCTGGCCAGTGTGGGCAACACGCTTGGCTCCATGATCAACTGGTGGCTGGGTAAATATCTGCTGCACTACCGGCACAAACGCTGGTTTCCGGTCAGTGATAAACAACTGGATCGGGCCCAGCGCTGGTTTCAGCGCTTTGGGGTCTGGTCACTGCTGCTGGCCTGGGCACCGGTGGGCGGCGACGCGCTTACCTTTATTGCCGGCATTATGCGGGTGCGGCTGGCCCTGTTTACCCTGCTGGTGTTTATTGGCAAGGCGTTGCGCTATGCCGTTGTGCTCTGGTTTGCCGACACCCTGCTGCTATAGACCAAAGTTGGCTGGTAAAGCCCTCTGCGGCTGCAATACTCAATGGATTGCGGCACGGAGGCCAATATGCAGGACAAGTTTAACTTTGAGCAACCCCCTTTTAATACTCTGACCCCGGACGAGCGCCAGGATCTGCTTGATCAGACAGATATTGCCTATTTTGGCAGGGGTGAAACCATTCTTGAGCCGGGCCAGCTAATCGACAGCCTGCATATTATCCTTAAAGGCGTGGTGGAAGAGCGCCACAAAGATCGTAATGAAGTGCTGGCGCAATACACCACGGACGATTTGTTTGATATTCGTGGCCAGTTCGACGGCGAATGCCGCCACGACTATGTGGCGCTGGAAGAAACCCTGTGTTTTGTGCTGCCTACCCAGGCCTTTCTTAACCTGATGACAGAAAACTCCGACTTTGCCGCCTGGTTTCAGCACGATCTCAAAGGCCGCCAGCAAACCGCCGAGCCCCGTAAAAATCTGTCGGAATTTATTTTAACCCGCATCGACAACAGCAATATTCAGCCGGCCATGGTGATTGACGGTCAGACCTCGATTTTTCAGGCCACTCAGCTGTTAAAAACCCATCACCTCGAATCGCTGATTGTGGCCCATGACGGCAGCTTTGGCATGCTCACCGGCACCGATCTGCTTTATGGGGCCGTGCTTAATGAGCTGCCCCCCGGCGAGCCGGTGCATGTGCTGGCCAGCTTTAACCTGGTATCGGTGCAAAAGGGCGATTTTTTGTTTAACGCCCTGATGCTGATGGTGCAGAAAAAAATTGAGCGGGTGGCAGTAAAAGAAGGCGAGCAACTGGCAGGTATTCTGGAAATGACTCAGCTGCTCAGCCAGTTTTCCACCCACTCTCATGTGCTGGGGCTGCGCATATTGCGGGCTGATAACATAGACGAGCTGGCCGAGGCGGCTGCCACCCTTGGCATGCTGGTGGAAAACCTGCATAACAATGGCGTGCGTCTGCCCTTTATCATGAAGCTGCTGGCCAGCCTGAACAGCCAGCTGATGCGCAAGGCCTTTGAGTTTGCCTTTGCTCCCGAGCTGCACGACCGGCTGGCACTCATGGTGCTGGGCAGTGAAGGCAGGAGCGAGCAGGTACTGAAAACCGATCAGGACAATGCCCTTATTCTGGATAATGATCTCTCAGCGGCCGAAGTACTGCCCCAGGCCGAACAATTCAGCCGCTATCTGGAGCGGCTGGGTTATCCGCCCTGCCCCGGCCGGGTCATGGTCAATAATCCCGACTGGGTAAGACCGCTTGACGACTGGCAACAGTGCCTGGACCGCTGGGTGAACCGCAACACCCCGGAAAGCCATATGCAGCTGGCCATAGTGGCAGATCCGCACTTTATAGCCGGCCGCGAGTCTTTGGTGCGGCAGTTTCAGAAACACCTGCTGGCGGCGGTAAAAGGCCGGGAGCTGCTGCTGAGCGAATTTGCCGGCCAGGCGCTGCGCTTTCATACCCCGCTGACCTTTTTTGGTGATATCAAGCAATCCGACAAGGGGCTGGATATTAAACGCGGCGGCATTTTTCCGGTGGTGCAGGGCGTGCGCGCCCTGGCGCTGGAGCAGGGTGTGACCGACACCAACACCCTGGAGCGTATTCGCCGGCTGACCGATCTGAAGATTTTTGAGCCCGAGCAGGCCGACAACCTGAGTGCCGCGCTGATATTGTTCTGGCAACTGCGCCTGGAGCAGCAACTGGCCAGCGGCGGCGACGGCATGAACCAGCAGCTGAACCCCGCCGCCCTGCCCCGCCACCAGCGGGATCTGCTGCGCCACGCCCTGCATGTAGTAAAAAAATTCAAACAAAAGCTGGAAGTGCATTTTCAAATCCGGGGGTTGTAGGGTGCCGGTAACTTGTAGGCCCCATTTTAATGGGGCAAAGGTACAGGACGGTCGCGCCTTGCCCGGTTGAAACCGGGCCTACAAAACAAGATTCCGGCTCGGAGGCCGGAATGACAAAAAGTCATAAAACGGAGTAACCATGCTGCCGCTGAAGCGCTTGTGGCTGGCGCGCAAATTTGCCGACAGCCCCTGGAATCACCTGTTTGAACCTTATAAAGGCGAAGAGGTGATCGCCATCGACACCGAAACCACCGGGCTGGATCCACGCCGGGCCGATGTGCTCACCATTGCCGCCGTGCCGGTGCGGGGCCGGCGGGTACTCACCAGTCAGCGGCTGGAGCTGACGCTGCAGGCCAGTCCCAAACTCACCGGCGACAGCATTCGTATTCATGGGCTGCGCCATCAGGACCTGAGCGCCGGCCTGACTCAGAAAGAGGCCCTGGAGAGGCTGCTGGGCTTTATTCAGAACCGCCCCCTGCTGGGCTATCATGTGCGCTTTGATATTGCGCTGCTCAGCCGGCTCACCAAAGAACACCTTGGTTTTGAGCTGCCCAACCGGCACCTTGAGCTGGCTCACATTTATCGCAACCGGCAGCTGCGCAAAAATCCTGACATTGAGCCCCATCTGGGTTTTGAACAAATGGCAAACCACCTCAAGGTACCGCTGCTGGCCCGCCACACCGCCTTTGGTGATGCATTAACCACCGCCTTGATGTATCTGGCGTTGTTACCGGAACAATCTTTAAGCAATCGTTAAGAAATGTGAGCCTGATCGGTATCGAAGGCGACTTTCATGGCCGTATACTCGAAGCACTGAATCACAATGTTACGCAAGGCCGTGCCAGTTTTGGCTAGCCGAAAGTCTAATTGAGCGTAACGGCCATCTGGGTCACCTTGTTAACCAATGGTTACAACCAAGGAGCGGAATAATGAGTGAAGTAAAGGTTCATCCGGTCACGCCCGAGTTTGCGAAGACCGCACTGCTGGATAACGACGGCTATCTGGCCATGTATCAGCAGTCCATTGAAAACCCCGACGAATTCTGGGGTACACAGGGCAAGCTTGTTGACTGGATCAAACCCTACACCAAGGTCAAGAACACCTCCTACGACCCGGGTCACATCAGCATTAAATGGTTTGAAGACGGCACCCTGAACCTGTCTGCAAACTGTATTGACCGTCACCTGGCCACCAAGGCCGACGAGGTCGCCATCATCTGGGAAGGCGACAGCCCCGAAGACGACAAAAAAGTTACCTACCGCGAACTGCACGAGCAGGTTTGCCGCTTTGCCAACGTACTGAAAGCCCAGGGCGTGCAAAAAGGCGACGTGGTCAGCATCTACATGCCCATGGTGGTTGAAGCTGCCGTGGCCATGCTGGCCTGTACCCGCATTGGTGCCGTGCACTCTGTGGTATTTGGCGGCTTCTCTCCCGATGCCGTGGCCAGCCGTATTATCGACTCCAAGGCCAAGGTGGTGATCACCGCCGACGAAGGCCTGCGTGGCGGCCGTAAAGTGGCGCTGAAAGCCAACGTGGACGAAGCCCTCACCAACCCCGACGTGACCACCATCAAGAGTGTGATCGTATATCAGCGCACCGGCGGCGACATTGCCTGGCACGACCACCGTGACATCTGGTGGCACGAAGCCACTGCCCAGGTGAGCGCCGACTGTGAGCCGGTAGAAATGAACGCCGAAGATCCGCTGTTCATTCTCTACACCTCCGGCTCTACCGGCACCCCCAAAGGCGTGCTGCACACCACCGGCGGTTATCTGGTGTATGCCACCATGACCTTCAAGTACATCTTTGACTATCACCCGGGTGATGTGTACTGGTGTACTGCCGATGTGGGCTGGATCACCGGCCACTCCTACCTGATCTACGGTCCGCTGTCTAACGGTGCCACCACCCTGCTGTTTGAAGGGGTGCCCAACTATCCCAAGACCAACCGCATGGCGCAGGTAGTAGACAAGCATCAGGTCAACATTCTGTATACCGCCCCCACCGCCATTCGTGCCTTTATGGCCAAGGGCAACGAAGCCGTGGAAGGCACCAGCCGGTCCAGCCTGCGGGTGCTCGGCTCTGTGGGTGAACCCATTAACCCGGAAGCCTGGGAATGGTATTACCGTGTCATTGGTGAAGAGCGCTGCCCCATTGTAGACACCTGGTGGCAAACCGAGACCGGCGGCATTCTGATCACCCCGCTGCCCGGCGCTACCGACCTCAAGCCCGGCTCTGCTACCCGCCCCTTCTTTGGGGTGCAGCCGGCACTGGTAGACGGCGAAGGCAACCAGCTGCAAGGAGCTACCGACGGCAACCTGGTGATCCTGGACTCCTGGCCCGGTCAGATGCGCACCATTTATGGTGATCACGACCGCTTTGAGCAGACCTACTTCTCTACCTTCCCCGGCACCTACTTCAGTGGTGACGGCGCGCGCCGCGATGAAGACGGTTACTACTGGATCACCGGCCGTGTGGATGACGTGCTGAACGTGTCCGGCCACCGCATGGGCACCGCCGAAATTGAGTCGGCGCTGGTAGCTCACCCGAAAATTGCCGAAGCCGCTGTGGTGGGTGTGCCCCACGACATTAAAGGCCAGGGCATTTACGCCTATGTCACGCTTAACGCCGGCGAAGTGCCGTCTGCCGAGCTGCATAAGGCAGTAAAAGACTGGGTGCGCAAAGAGATTGGTCCTATTGCCACGCCCGACGTGATCCACTGGGCCGAAGGCCTGCCCAAGACTCGCTCCGGCAAGATCATGCGCCGCATTCTGCGCAAGATCGCCACCGGCGAGACCGACTCTCTGGGTGATACCTCTACCCTGGCCGATCCGGGTGTGGTGGATCGCCTGATTGAAGAGCGCAGCAAGGTCGCATAAGGCCAGACTGCCCGTTGCAAAAACGCCGCTTTATGCGGCGTTTTTTTATGCCGGGACCTTAATAACGGTCGCAAATTGTCGCAGCAACAACAGTTTGCAGAGCTTGCTGTCGCTTTCAATGCCCGTCAGCGGCAGCCCGCCATGATCATCATCAAAAAAACTTAGGTCATTAGACCAGTAAATTGCTGCCAATTTTCGTGAAATCACTATAATTGAGCGCACCGAGCCCAAATGCATAATTTTATTTGCCTGAAACCGGCAAAAAGCGTTAGGCTCATCTCAAATCAAGGTGAACACCGCAAGATTGACGAGGATTGCTGCAGAATGGCCGACAAATACCGAATTCTCCTGCTCAACGGGCCAAATCTTAACCTGCTGGGCCGGCGCGAACCGGGCATTTACGGCAATAACAGCCTGACCGATATTGTTGCCCGCCTTACCGAGCAGGCTGCGGCGCGCAATATTGAGCTCAGTCACCTCCAATCCAATGCAGAGCACCTGTTGCTCGATGCCATTCACCAGGCCGATGGCCAGCAGGATTTTGTAATCATCAATCCTGCAGCCTTTACCCACACCAGCGTAGCCATTCGCGATGCCCTGCTGGGAGTTAATATTCCCTTCATTGAAGTGCACCTGTCGAATGTGCATGCCCGTGAGCCTTTCCGCCATCACTCCTACCTGGCAGACAAGGCGGTGGGGGTAATTTGTGGCCTGGGTGCCGATGGTTACGAATTTGCCCTTGAGGCGGCGGCCCGTTACCTGGCCCGTCGCTGATTGATATCAGCATCAACAAAACTAAAGAGAACGCTCATGGATATTCGTAAAATCAAAAAACTGATAGAACTGGTAGAAGAGTCCGGTATTGCCGAGCTGGAAATTGCCGAAGGCGAAGAGTCCGTACGCATCAGCCGTTACGGTAACCCCGCCCCGGTAATGCAGGCTCCGCAGCAGTTTCAGGCTGCTCCCGCCCCGGCTGCAGCGCCTGCCGCCCCCGCTGCTGCTGCTCCGGCTGCCGAAGCCCCTGCTGCCGAGCTGAGCGGTCATGTTATGCGTTCTCCCATGGTAGGTACCTTCTACCGCGCCTCCAGCCCCGGTGCCAAAAACTTCGTTGAAGTAGGCCAGACCGTGAATGTGGGCGACACCCTGTGCATTGTTGAAGCCATGAAGATGATGAACCAGATCGAGGCCGACAAGGCCGGCGTGGTGAAGGCCATTCTGGTTGACAACGGCCAGCCGGTCGAATTCGACGAGCCGCTGTTCATCATCGAATAAGGAATTCCCATGCTGGATAAAGTAGTCATCGCCAACCGCGGTGAAATCGCCCTGCGTATTCTGCGCGCCTGCAAGGAGCTCGGGATCAAGACGGTTGCGGTGCACTCCACCGCCGACCGCGCACTCAAGCACGTGCTGCTGGCCGACGAGTCCATCTGCATTGGTGGCAACCAGGCCACTCAGTCTTATTTGAACGTGCCGTCCATTATTGCCGCCGCCGAAGTGACCGACGCCGTGGCCATTCACCCGGGTTACGGCTTTCTGGCAGAAAACGCCGAATTTGCCGACCAGGTAGAAAAGTCCGGCTTTATCTTCATTGGCCCGCGCGGTGACACCATTCGCCTGATGGGCGACAAGGTGTCCGCCATTGAAGCCATGAAAAAAGCCGGCGTGCCCTGTGTGCCCGGCTCCGACGGCCCCATTGGCGGCGACGCCAAGCGTAACGCCACCATTGCCAAGCGCATTGGCTATCCGGTAATCATCAAGGCCGCCGGTGGCGGTGGTGGTCGCGGCATGCGTGTGGTGCGCTCCGAGTCTGAGCTGGAAAGCTCCATTGCCATGACCAAGGCCGAGGCCGGTGCTGCCTTTGGCAACGACATGGTGTATATGGAGAAATTCCTGGAAAATCCGCGCCATATCGAAATTCAGGTGCTGGCCGACGGCCAGGGCAACGCCATTCATCTGGCCGAGCGCGACTGCTCCATGCAGCGCCGCCACCAGAAGGTGGTAGAAGAGGCACCGGCGCCGGGCATTACCGCCGAAATGCGCAAGTTCATCGGCGAACGCTGCTGCAAGGCCTGTGTGGACATTGGCTACCGCGGCGCCGGCACCTTTGAGTTCCTCTATGAAAACGGCGAGTTCTATTTCATTGAAATGAACACCCGTATTCAGGTGGAGCACCCGGTGACCGAGATGATCACCGGTGTGGATCTGATTAAAGAACAGCTGCGTGTGGCCGCCGGCCTGCCCCTGTCCATCACCCAGGAGCAGGTGATGGTGCGTGGCCATGCCATTGAGTGCCGCATTAACGCCGAAGACCCGCGCACCTTTATTCCCAGCCCGGGCGAAATTACCCGCTTCCACTCGCCGGGTGGCCTGGGTGTGCGCTGGGACTCTCACGTGTATGCCGGCTACCGGGTACCGCCCTATTATGACTCCATGATCGGCAAGCTGATCTGCTACGGCGAAAACCGCGATATCGCCATTGCCCGCATGAATCACGCCCTGAACGAGCTGGTTATTGACGGCATTAAAACCAATATTCCGCTGCACAAGGAAATTATGAGTGATGAGAACTTCCGCAATGGCGGAACCAACATCCACTACCTTGAGAAAAAGCTGGGCCTGTAAGGCTTGTGCGGAATGATAAAACGGCACCCGAGGGTGCCGTTTTTGTCTAACCGTTACACCAGGCGCTCAGCCCACTGAGACAACTGCAATATGAAGATTCATCGTATCAACCCCTGCAAACGCTGGTCCGACATTACCATATTTAACGGCATCGCCCATTTTGTGGAAGTGCCCGAGTGCGATCTGTCTGCCGGCATTCAGGAGCAGACCCGGCAGGTGATGACACAGGCCGAAGCAGCGCTGGCCAAAATCGGCAGCGACATAGGCCGGCTGCTGTCTGTGACCATTTATCTTACCGACTTTGCCAACCTGCCCGCCTTTAACGAAGTCTGGGATGAATGGTTCCCGGAAAACACAGCGCCCAGCCGCGCCTGCGTGAAAGCCGAACTGGCCAACCCCGGCTATCTGGTGGAGATGGCCTTTGTCGCCGCCGCCGGCGAGGAATATCAGGGGTAATGTCATACCGGGCCTCGACCCGGTATCTTTGCTCGCCCCCAACAGTTCACCGGTGCCCGGGTGTTGCGATTCGCTGCGCTCATCACAACATACGCCCTGATGTGACCCCCGTGTTTGTCCCTTTATTCCCTCACTGGTATGCTTCGGTCCTTCCTGAAGGAGCCTTCAATTGATGAATTCCATTGTCTCTGTTGCCCGGCGCGAAGCCTTGCTCAGCGTGCTGCTGGCCTTGCTGTATCTGGCGCTTTGGGCCGCATGTGCCTGGCTGGTGCCGCCGGCACTCACCCTGGCCGGCTGGCCGTTGTGGTTTTTGCTGAGCTGCCTGTTCAACCCGCTGCTGTTTATTGTGCTGTGTGCGCTCATGGTGCGCTGGTGTTTTAAAGCAGTAAACCTGGAAGCCTCCTCATGAATGCCGAACTCACCCTTCCGCTGCTCGTCTATCTGGCAGCCATGATCAGCCTGGGGCTCTGGCTGGGCCGCCGCCAGAGTGAAAACGGCTTTATGCAGGACTATTTTCTGGGCAGCCGCTCCATGGGCGGCTTTGTGCTGGCCATGACCATGGTGGCCACCTACGCCTCGGCGTCTTCCTTTATTGGCGGCCCGGGTGCTGCCTACCGCATGGGGCTGGGCTGGGTGCTGCTGGCCATGATACAGGTGCCCACGGTCTGGCTGACTCTGGGGGTGCTGGGCAAACAGTTCGCCCATATTGCGCGGCGGGTAAACGCACTCACCATTAACGACATGCTGCAGGCCCGCTACCAGAACTCGCTGGTGGTACTGCTGGCCGGCCTGGGGCTGCTGGCCGCCTTTGTGGCCACCATGGTGGTGCAGTTTATTGGCGGTGCCCGGCTGCTGGAAACCGTGACCGGCCTGTCTTACCAGAGCGGACTTATGCTGTTTGCCGGGGCCGTGCTGCTCTATACCCTGGTGGGCGGCTTTCGCGCTGTTGTGGTGACCGACGCGGTGCAGGGCGTGCTGATGCTGCTGGGCACAGTGGTGCTGCTGGCCGGCGTGCTGCAGGCCGGTGGCGGCGCAGCGGCCATGTTCACCAAGCTGGAAGCCATTGATCCCGGCCTGGTGCAGCCGCAGGGGCCCGACGGCTTTCTGAGCATGAGCTTTATGCTGTCGTTCTGGGTGCTGGTGTGCTTTGGGGTCATTGGTCTGCCCCACTCGGCGGTGCGCTGCCTGGCCTATAAAGACAGCACCGCCATGCACAGAGGCATTATTATCGGCACTGTAGTAGGTGCCCTGCTGATGTTTGGCATGCACTTTGCCGGTGCGCTTGGGCGCGTGCTGGTGCCCGAGCTGACGGTGCCCGACAAGGTGATGCCCACCCTGATGCTCACCGTGCTGCCGCCGCTGGTAGCCGGACTGTTTCTGGCCGGGCCCATGGCCGCCATTATGTCGACCATTGATTCTCAGCTGATCCAGGCCGCCGCCACTTTGGTAAAAGACCTTTATCTTAATCACCTGTGCAAAACCCAGCCGGCCCCCGCCACCATCAAGCGCGCCAGCAAACTGGTGACGCTGGTGCTGGGGCTGATTGTGCTGTGGGCCGCCTTAAGCCCGCCGGAAATGATCATCTGGCTGAACCTGATGGCCTTTGGCGCCCTGCAAGCGATCTTTTTCTGGCCGCTGGTGCTGGGGCTGTATTGGTGGAGGGGCAACAGCACGGGCGCGCTGGCCTCCATGCTCACCGGTGCCATCAGCTACAGCCTGCTGCTGCACTTTGGCATCAAGCCGCTGGGGCTGCATGCCATAGTGCCGAGCCTGGCGCTCTCGGGCCTGGCCTATGTGGTGGGCTCTCTGCTGACACCGCCCCCCTCTGCCGAGGTGCGCGCCCTGTTTGGCCGCTGACACGGCGGCAATATGATAGAATATGCTCTTTAACCCCTAACGAAGACTGCCATGCCCTGGATACAAATTCGCATCAACGCCACCGAAAAAACCGCCGACAAGGTCAGCAACATGCTGTCTGGCCGTGGCGCGCAGGCGGTGACCTACATGGACGCCGAAGACAAGCCGGTGTTTGAGCCTCTGCCCGGTGAAACCCTGTTGTGGGACGACACCGTCGTCGTGGGCCTGTTCGACGCCGAAACCGATCCGGCCCCCATCATCGACTTTCTGAAAAAGTTCTACCGCAAAGACCTGGTATATAAGGTAGAGCAGCTGGAAGACAAAGACTGGGTGCGCGAGTGGATGGACAGCTTTCATCCCATGCGCTTTGGCCAGCGGCTGTGGATTTGCCCCAGCTGGCGCGATGTGCCCGAGCCCGAGGCGGTGAACGTGATGCTGGATCCTGGCCTGGCCTTTGGCACCGGCACTCACCCCACCACGGCACTGTGTCTGGAATGGCTCGACGGCCAGGATCTCACCGGCAAAACCGTGATCGACTTTGGCTGCGGCTCGGGTATTCTCGGCCTGGCGGCGCTCAAGCTGGGTGCCAAAGAAGTGATTGGCATCGACATTGACCCTCAGGCACTACAGGCCAGCAAAGACAACGCCGAGCGCAACGGCGTGGCCGACCGCCTGAGTGTGTATCTGCCCCAGGATCAGCCCGAAGGCCTCACCGCCGATGTGGTGGTGGCCAACATTCTGGCCGGCCCGCTGAAAGAACTCTCTCCGGTGATCAGCAGCCTGGTGCGCACAGGCGGCAAACTGGCGCTATCCGGCATTCTGGAAACCCAGGCCGATGGTCTGAATCAGGTGTATGACCAGTGGTTTGATATGGCCGAGCCTGAGTTCCGGGAAGAATGGGCCCGCCTGAACGGCAGCAAGCGCTGAGAAAAGGCTCCTCATGGAGCCACCTTAAAGCTCCAAACCGGTCTTGAAACTGCATAAAAAATGCACCAGAACCTTGACTTATAAAAATTTATGCGCCGGTCAATTTGTGAGCTTTTCAGCACCGTCAAAAATGCGTAAGATACGCGACCCTGAGCCAAGACAGCCTTAACCTCATGGAAATTGGTCCTTACAAACTGGACGCACCGTTACTGGTTGCACCCATGGCGGGCGTAACCGACAGACCCTTCCGCACCCTGTGCATGCGCATGGGGGCCGGCATGGCCGTGTCGGAAATGATGTCGGCCAATCCCCGTTTGCGGGATTCCGACAAATCGCGCCGGCGTATGGATCATGCAGGTGAGGCCGGCATTCGCTCCGTGCAAATTGCCGGAGCCGATCCGGAACTGATGGCCGATGCAGCCCGATACAATGTGGATCAGGGCGCGCAGATCATCGACATCAACATGGGCTGTCCGGCAAAGAAAGTAAATAAAAAGATGGCAGGCTCCGCCCTGCTGCAATTCCCGGAGCTGGTGCAGGACATTGTCAGCGCCGTGGTAAATGCAGTGCCGGTGCCCGTTACCCTGAAAATTCGTACTGGCTGGGACACGGATAACCGCAACGGCGTGCACATTGCCCGCATTGCCGAAGACTGCGGAATTCGGGCTCTTGCCGTGCATGGCCGCACTCGCGCCTGCATGTATAAGGGAAACGCGGAATACGACACCATCAGGGCAATAAAACAGGCCGTCTCGATCCCCGTTGTTGCCAACGGAGATATCAGCAGTCCGCAAAAGGCGCGGTTTGTGCTGGATTACACCGGTGCCGATGCCATTATGATTGGCCGGGCTGCCCAGGGACGACCATGGATTTTCAGAGAAATCCGCCATTATCTTGAGCAAGGCACCCTGCCCGCCCCGCTTCCGACGGAACAGGAGCAGGCAATGATTCGGGAACACGTTACCGCGCTGCATGACTTTTATGGCGAGGTAATGGGTCCAAGGATTGCCCGAAAACATGTGGGCTGGTACTTGCAGGAAAGTGAGGCGGGCCGTGACTTTCGCCGTAATTTCAACGCTATCGAGGATGCCGAGCAACAGCTCGACGCCTTGGAGCAGTTTTTCGCGAATAATAGCTTAACGAACAATAGAAGAGCCGACTGAATATGTTCGAACAAACTACGACTTCTGACGCACTGGTAACTACCACCAAATCTGCAACTTCCGAGCAGCCGACCCAGCGCCCGCTGCGCAACTCTGTGGATCAGGCCCTGCGCAACTACCTGTCCCAGCTTAACGGCCAGGAAGTAACCGAGCTGTATGAACTGGTTCTCTCCGAAGTCGAAGCGCCCATGCTGGACGTGATCATGCAGTATACCCGCGGCAACCAGACCCGCGCTGCCAACATGATGGGCATTAACCGCGGCACTCTGCGTAAAAAGCTCAAAAAGTATGGAATGAACTGATTATATTCAGTTAAAGTACTGATTTTTAAGGCGTTACCTCGAAAGAGTTAACGCCTTTTTCTTGTTTGTAGCCGCCGCTTTAGCCGGCGGGGCCTGTGCAACAGGCCTTAACCGGCGGCCTCAAAATGAGCAGCGGCCGCATTCAGCACCTTGCGGGCAGACTCGGCGTCTTCAAAACCCTGGCTTTCCATGCCACCGTCCGGGCCTTTGTAATTGGCAAACCAGAGGTCAACAATTCGGCTGACGCCGGCATATTCTTCATCCAGCTGCGCCATGCTCCCGATGTGAGCAAAGGGGGAGTCTTTGGCCAACACGGCAATCAGTTTGTCGTCCTGCTCGCCGTCATCCAGCATTTTCAGCACACCTATCACCCGCACCTTCACCACTTCACCTCGTGGCACCGCCTGCCCCAGCACAATCACATCCAATGGGTCGCCATCGCCGCCCAGCTCTTTGGGCAGGGCCGTGCCGGGAATGGCACCATAGTTGCCCGGATAACCCAGATAATTCACCACTCTGGGCTGGCCGTTTTTATATTCCCAGTAAACCGCTTTGGGATCTTCCTTGCTTACTTCCCACTTGGCGGAGGTGCCAGTGGGAATTTCTACAATAGCGTTTACCGTGCCGTCTTCGTTAATGGCCTTCAGCTGCATCAGCTCCGCCTTGCCCGTTATGGTAAAGTCGTCTTTTACCGTCATGGCAGCGCTATGGGGCGTGGAGCCGGAAAAAGCCAGACCGCCCAGACTGTTGGCATGAGTGGTGGCAGATAACATCACCAGGCCGGCAACGGCGGATAGCGTCAGGATTTTTTGCATGTAATTCAACTCCTTGAAAAAGAACTGAATCACTATGGGCAGGCAAGGTGACGGCAGTATTACAGGGCTCTCACCCTTTCAGCACTTCCCTCAGCCGTGCAAACGGCTTCATCTCCTCGGTAACGGCAATGTCTTCATAATCCGGATTGGTGGCGTGCAACAGGTAGTTGTTCTCGGCGATTTTGCACACTACCCGCAGCAGATATTGATCGTCACCGGTTTGATCCTGCCGTTCTATAGCCACCGTCTGGTTACTGATGCTGCCGGCATGGTCTGGAGTAATCCACTCCAGCAACAGCAGATCGCCGTCGTTCACCGGATGCTTACCGCCATTCATGGAGTTGCCTTTTGCTCTGGCCAGAAAGTGATGCAGAGGATCCACTCGCACTTTTGTTTCGGGCACCGGCATCATTTCCGCACCATCGCTGCTGCCGGTTCTGAAATGGCCACAGGCAATTTTCAGATCCGGATAATACGGCAGCTTCACCACCTCGGCGCTTGGCGTAATCTGCTCCGTTTTGGCTTTATTCTTGCGCCGGCGGTATTCTGCCAGCCGCAAGTCCACCAGTTCCTGCATCATGTCGTGCAGAGTACTCAGCTCGTTGAGCGGCAGGCTGAAGCGCGGACAAAAGCGCTCATTCTGAATCTCGAACCAGTAGTCAGCCTGAGAGTCTCCGCTGCCGCTGGTGCTGTGTTTTATCGGATTTCTGCTCCAGTAGCTGAGCCACTGGGCAGAGTTGCCTGCTATGGTCTGCTGAGGCTTGGGCAAATCCTGCATAAATAAATCAGGATGGCGCTCCAGCACCAGCCGGGACTGTTCAGCCAGTTCGCTAAGCAGAGGCGGCTCACGCAGGCCGTCCAGCTCCAGCAGCGCCTGCAATAAAATCAGCTTGAAGCACTTGGCAAGCCGGGTGGTTTCAATGCCGGTCAGCAAAAAATCATGTAGTTTTGCCAGCACACGCTCGGCGTTCGCCGGCAGATCACCCTGCTCTTGTACCAGCCCAAACCAGCTGCCGTGCTGCTTGCGCACCTTGGTAAAATCGATATTTGCCTGAAAGGCCTGCACCGCTGTAGGCCGTGATCCCAGTTGATCCCGCAGGCGCACATAATCATCGGCTACTCTCACCCGACTGCCGTAACGCAGTTGATCGGCAAGTTTGATCACTTGCGGATCCAGATTAATAAAGCAGCCGGGCGGCAGCGTGATATCGGTTACTCCCGGCGTGCCTGATCCCCCCAGCGTCTCCTGCAATTGCCAGGGTTTAAACAGACAGGATCTGTGATTGCCCACCAGATCAATCACCATCAGATCCTGCTTGCCCGGGTGCAGGCGCAGGCCGCGACCCAGTTGCAGCAAAAACACAATGCGCGATTCGGTGGGCCGCAACATCAGCAGAGTGTCGATGGCAGGAAGATCCGTACCTTCGTTAAACAAATCCACCGAGAAGATCACGCTGAGCCGGCCTACAGCAAGATCCTTCAGTGCCTGGTTACGGGGCAGCGAAGATCCGGCATAGACGGCGGCGGCGTTAATGCCGGCTTCCTGAAAGATACGCGCCATAAATTCGGCATGACGCACCGATACACAAAACGCCAGAGTGCGGCTGCGCCCCAGCCGTCGCCATTGTTCCAGCGCGTGCTTGGCCCGCTTTTGGCTGGCAAAGGCATGATCCAGAGCATCAGGATCAAAACGGCCATTGCGCCACGGGATTTCCTCGTAGTTGATATGCTCGTCATAAATGCCGTGATAGACCAGCGGCACCAGATGACGGCGCTCTATGGCTTCCCGCAGGTGGCACTCAAACACCAGATTGTCGTCGCACAGGGCCAGAATATCCGCCTGATCGGTACGGTCGGGAGTAGCGGTCAGGCCCAGTAAAAACTTTGGCCTAAAGTGATCCAGCAGCCGACGATAAGACGACGCCGTGGCATGGTGAAATTCGTCCACGATGATGTAATCGAAGTGTTCCCGGTCAAACCGTTTGAGATGAACATCCCGCCCCAGGGTCTGCACCGAAGCAAACAGCCAGTTGGCCTGCTCTTTCTGATCGCCGGTATACAGGCCGGTGTGTGCGTCGGGGTTCATGTGAATAAAAGTGGACTGAGCCTGACGAATAATCTCGTCTCTGTGAGCCACAAACAAAATGCGCGCGGCTTGCATCTGGCGCACATCAAAGGCTGCCAGCCAGGTTTTGCCGAGGCCGGTGGCCATCACCACCAGACCACGGCGATAGCCCTCGGTCCGGCTGGCCTGCAATGCCGCCAATGCTGCTTCCTGCACGCTGTTGGGCATGGGGGTTTCGCGCAGGGTTTCGTCATCGCTGCGGGTGTCGCCGGTAACCAGCCGAAGATGGGTTAACGGGCTTTGGCGATAACGCCTGAGGTAATCATCTATCCATTCACTGGAAAGCGGAACCACCCGACTGTCGTTAAACAGTCGCTCCATCTGCGCCTGCAGCGCCAGCAGGCTGCTGGCCGCCGGACTGTGAACATCATTCACCGTCAGCTGCCAGCTCCATTCCAGCGATTGGGTCAGTGCCGCTTTCGATAAATTACTGGAGCCCACAAAGCCTTTGCCCTGCAGCTGCTGCTCGCCCTGTTGCTGAATAAACAGATAAGACTTGAGATGAAAGCCGGCCTCGCCGCTGCTTTGGTAAATACGCACATCGGCACTGCGCTCGGCCAGCAGCATCAGCTCTCTGAGTGCCACCGGCTCGGTTACATCCAGATAATCGGACGTGAGCACCCGCAATGTGGCCCCCCGCCCCAGCGCTTCATGCAACGCATCTTTCAGCAGCCACAGCCCACTCTGACGAATAAAAGACACCACCATGGTAATGGCACTGCCCTTGCCGGCCTGGTTAATGGCATCAAGCAATGGCGTTAACAGTGGCTGGTTGAACACAGGATCCTGCTTGCCGCCACCGGTGACCAGTTCCAGCATCAGTCGCTCTCCTTTTTCAGCAGGGCATTAAGCCAGGTTTCCTGCTCGCGGCCGGGGCGCAGATCCGCCGTCTGCCAGCTTTCTGTAATTGCCAGTGGCAACGCTTCCAGCAACTGTGCCAGCCCCTGTTCATTCATATCGGTAAAACGGCGGCCATTGCGCTCCACCTCGCCCCTGCCGTATTTAAAGGAGCAATAAAGCACGCCGCCGGTTTTCAGCTGTGCGGCCAAATGCGCCAGCACGCCCGCCAGCTCATTTTCTGGCACATGCAGAAGAGACGCACAGGCCCAGATGGCATCGGCGGGGGGCTGGCAGGAGAGCGAGAGAAACTCGTGGCAGGCCACCGGCAGACCGGTGTAGTCCCGCGCCTTTTGCACCAGCGCCGGACTGGCATCAAAGGCCGTTACCCTGTAGCCCAGGCCGGCAAAATGCCGGCTGTCGCGGCCCGAGCCGCAGCCGGCATCCGCAATATGACCGCCCTCGGCCACATGAGGCAAAAAGCGATCATAAAGAGAAGTCATGTCCACGCTGACAGTGGCGGCAAAAAAGGCATCCGCCTGTTGCTGGTAATAATCGAGAGTCATCGTGCCGGCCGGTAAATACACATGCGGGTTACTGTATCAAACTTGCTGGTATAGAGGCGTTTTCATTCGAGACTTAATGTGAAATGGATCAGTTTGCTGCTGTGTCTTTTTCATCAATAATTTAACGCTGTAAACTACCCCCATGACAACACCTTCCATCACGCCAGCCCCGCTGGACGACCCGTTTTATTATCTGCGTAATATGCAGCAGATAATTCGGTTTTGCCTGACTCGCTATGGCGATTTATGGCTGGCCAGTGAGCGCGACCAGCTTGCCGGCATGCTGGCCCTGAGCGAGCCGGCTCAGGGCTTGCTGGTGCGGCTGGTCATGCGCAAGGGCCATTTGTTTCGGCTTAACAAGCTGGTGTATGCCGAAATTCCGAATGTGACTTCTGCGCTGCATGAGCTGGCCGGGGCCGGCCTGGTGACGCTGGAGCCAGCGCTGGCGTTAAGTGAGGTTTGTGCCCTGGCCCGGCGTGAGGAATGTGTGCAGCTGGCCCGCCACCGGCTGCCGGCGCAGGCCATTGCCGCTTCCGCCCGCAAGCAGGATCTGGAAGAGGTGTTGTTAACCGGCCCGGCGCAAAACCCGCAGCCGCTGGGCGGCTGGTGGCCCCATGCGCCCTTTGCAGTGGTGGCGCTTTCCTGCACCGCCTTGTTTACCCGGCTGCGATTGATGTTTTTCGGCAATCTGCATCAGGACTGGTCGGAATTTGTGCTTACCGAGCTGGGCCTGCAACGCTTTGAGCCGGTGGCGCTGAGTGAGCATTCACGCCCGTTTCAGCACCGGGACGAAGTAAATGCCATGCTGGCTCTGTTTGAGCTGCAGGAGCGCATGCAAGACACCTGTGCTCAGCATGTGCCGCTGCCTGCGCCTGTGGCCTGCGAGTGGATTGAATATCGCCGCCACAAGTTGCTGTTTCAGCTGGGCCGGCAGGCGGAGCGGGAAGGCAACACAGCACTGGCGCTGGCGCATTATGAACAAAGCCGGCACAGAGAGGCGCGCATTCGTGCCCTGCGCCTGCGGGAAAAACAGGACGATCCGGCCAAGGTAGCCGCCCTGGCGCAGCAGGCGCTTAATGAGATAACGCAGCCGGAAGCCCGCATTAGCCTCGGCCGCATTTTGCAGCGCAGCGCCAAAAAGGCGGGCATGGTTGTGCCTGCACCGGCCTCGCCTGCGGTGCCGGTAAGTCATTTGCCGTTGCCAAAGCCCGACAGCGGCGGTGTGGAGGCAGCGGTAGCAGCGCATTTGGCCAACGAGCAGGTGTGCGTTTTTCATGTGGAAAACCGGCTGTTCAACGGCCTGTTTGCGCTGCTGTTCTGGCCTGCTCTGTTTGCGCCGGTACGCGGGGCGTTTTTTCATCCGTTTCAGGCAGGGCCGGCCGATTTATACCGGCCCGGATTTGCCGATGCCCGGCGTGAGCTGATTGATGAAGGTTTTACTCAGCTGGCCAAAGGAGAATATCGAGCCCTTATCATGGCGCGGCATCAACAGAAACAGGGCATCAGCTGTTCTTTTATTCATTGGCCTGCCCTGCCGGCAAGGCTGGTGGAGCAGGCGCTGAACATTATTCCGGCAGCGCATCTTGAGGCGGTGTTCCGGCATTTATTGCTGGATTTGCGCCACCACCGCAAGGGCATGCCCGATTTGCTGGAGCTGAATACGGCCACCGGCCAGTATCGGTTAATTGAAGTAAAAGGCCCCGGCGACCGGCTGCAGGATCATCAGCGGCTGTGGCTTGGGGCCATGCTGGAACAGGGGCTGCCGGTGAGTGTGTGTGAGGTCAGCTGGCTGCCAACATGACAAAATGGTAATGCTTTGGCAATCCGTTTGACGGGGTCAGGCAGGCAAGATGGTGTTTATTCACTCCCACCTGATATGTAACGGAGATAACCACCGTCATGAAAAACTTACGCTTTTCTCTGCTGGCTCTGGCCCTGTGTGCCGCTCCCGGTTTTGCCGCCGACGCCATTCCTCAGCGAGCTGATGTAAGCCTGTCTCTTGCCAACCAGTTGCTGGACGCCACGCTGGCTGCCTGCCACGCCCAGGGGCGCACTGCCGTAGTGGCGGTGGTAGATCGTGGCGGTAATCTGGTGGCACTGCAGCGGGATGGTAACGTAGGCCCGCACAACACCCTGGCCGCCCAGCGCAAGGCGTTTACTTCTCTGTCTACTAAAACTTCGTCACGGCAGCTGTCGGAAAACGCCCGCAACAACCCTGAGGCCGAAAACCTCAATACGCTGGATGAACTGCTGCTGCTGGGTGGCGGCGTGCCGCTGAAAGTGGAAGATCAGGTGATTGGTGCCATTGGCGTAGCCGGTGCCGGCGGAGCCGAAATTGATGAAGGCTGTGCGCTCACGGCCATTGAGCAGGTGCTGCCGAAAACCCTTTAAACACAACAGACCCGGGCTCATATTTGAGCCCGGCCGGTAACAGAGTCCCCTACAGCGGCGCTGTTTCTCTGCGCCACTTATTAACCGCCAGCGTAATATCTGCTTCGTCAGCTACCAGCTGCAGCAGCCGGATCAGTTCATGTTCGTTCAGACGAATATTGCCAAGCACCGTCATGGCCTTGGGAGCACTGTCTTCCAGACCGCGGCGCACCAGTGTGTGTGCCCGCTCGGTGGCAGGAAAATACTCCTTGTCGTCCTGCAGCCATTTTAGCTGCGGGTTGAGCATGATATTGCCCGGTGACCAGGCTGCGATCACTACCGGCAGTTGTTGTGCAATGGCGCTATCGGCAAGATGCGTGTAAGCCTCACCGGTGCCGGACAGCAGCTGATAATGATCCAGCCGGTAGCGGGCCAGGGCCTGCTCGGTCAGCACCTGGCTGCCGTGTCCGGGCATCATGCCAATCACCTTATGGTCGGCATAATCACTGTCGTTCAGATCACTGATACGACTCAGTGGTGCCGAGACCGGTACCGCCAGCCCCAGTTTCAGCACAGGGCCGTTGGGGCCCAGATCGTGCAGCTTGTCGAAAAAGCGCTCGGCATGGTGGCGGCTGCTGTCGGGCAACCAGACCAACAGGCTGGCATCGGCCTCGCCCGTGGCCAGTTTTGACCAGACCTGACCCGGTGCCACCGTCTCTACACTCACGGCAAAGCCGGCCTGCTCCAGCTCCTGCCGGGCCAGCTCTGTCATGGCGCGGGCCGTGCTCCAGTCGCCACCAAGCAAACGAATGTGCTGCTGGGGCTCGGGCGAGCACGCCGTCAACAGCAGGGTCAGCATCAATATAAGCCCGTATTTCATATCAGAACCCTTGTCACAACAAGGCGCTCAGCATGCCAAAAAATTGCAGGGTTGTCGTGTGCCGGTTGAATGCTGGCGTTGTTCCGGCCTGTCACGTGCCGGTTATTTTTTAACGGGGCTGATTTCTTTTTGTGTGAGCTGTGATAATTTGCGCCGGCTTATTTCAACCCGGATAGTTTGCTATGCGTTTTGCTCTGTTGTTAAAGGTGGCGTTGCTCTCTTTTACCCTTAGTGCCTGTATGGCACCGTTACTGGCAATGGGCCCCAGCCAGCTGATGTGGGCCATCCTTAAACCCATGGTGGGGCTTGATCCTGAACAGACCAATTTGTTGGAGCAGCCGCTCATTAAAACCCGTATGACCAGCCTGCTTGGCCCTCATTACGACACCACTGTGTCTTTGCTGCGCACCGCCGATGCGTTGCAGCAGGAAGGTCCGTTGTTTTATCTGATGTCACGCACCCGGCAAGCCGGGGCCGACAAGGCCGGCCTGGTATGGAATGCCGACAGCAACCAGATGTCGGTGCTGCTCAGCGCCAATGAACAGCTCAGCGTGTTCAGTGAGTCACACACCGGCAAGGCTGCGGTATGGCCTGTTGCCATGCAGGGCTGGCTGAACCGCCCCACCACTGAATAAAAAAATGGCGCTGAATACAGCGCCATTTTTATCCGCAGCCGGCTTATGCCGGCTTTTCATCTGCCGGCGAGGCCTCATCCGGCTTGAGGTCGTCATCGTGCTCTTCCATTTTCCAGGGCAATATGCCCGGAGAGATATGCAGAAAGTGCAGATATTTCTCGAACTGATCAAGAATGTCACTGATGATGTCCTGCTGATCATAGCCGTAAACATCATAAGACTGACCGCCCCGGCGCAGAAACACCTCGGCACGATAGTAGTGATCATCACCATCCAGATCCCGCTCGGTTTCCGGAAAGGCAAAGTCGGGCATGGCATAACCGCGTAACCGGACTTCATAAATGAACTCCAGTTTACCCTCCTGAAATACCTCAAAGCGCGTGCGGCAGTTGGGTTCGTCAAACACAACCTCTGCTACCCAGCCCTGCTGCTCAAGCTCTTCCTCAACCCGCTGCATGGCCTGAAAGGAGGTAGTACGAATAAAGGTTTCCACTGCATCGCGCGGCGGAAAATCAACCAGGTTGGCCAGCCGCTTTTTCCAGAAGCCGGGGCCGACCTTGGTCTGGCGCATCTGCATATGCTGTTGCAGGCTTACCTCGTGATGGCCTTCAATGATCAAGGCACGCCACATGCCAATGGCTGCAATTAGCATAATAATGGCAAACGGCAGGGCGCTGACAATGGAGGCGGTTTGCAACGCGCCCAGGCCTCCTGCCAGCAACAGCGCGGCGGCAACAATGCCCTCGGTTGAGGCCCAGAATACCCGCTGCCAGGCTGGCGTATGCTGAGCGCCACCAGAGGCAAGAGAGTCAATCACCAGAGAGCCCGAGTCGGACGACGTCACAAAGAAAGTGATGATCAGCACAACTGTGATAAAAGACACAATGGAGGTCAGCGGCAAGCGCTCAAACAGCTTAAACAGGGCAATGGCATGATCGGTCTGCACTTCGTCAATAAGCGCGGTATAACCTTCCACCATAATCAAATGCAGGGCCGTGTCGCCAAACACTGAAAACCATAAAAAAGTGAAAATGGTCGGCACCACCATCACGCCCACCACAAACTGGCGAATGGTGCGGCCCCGGCTGATCTTGGCAATAAACAGGCCTACAAAGGGTGCCCAGGCAATGGTCCAGCCAAAGATAAACAGGGTCCAGTTACCAATCCAGTCACTGGCTGTGTAAGCCTGCAGGTTAAAGGTGCGCTCCACAATATTGCTTAAATAGCTGCCGGTGTTCTGCATAAAGGTGTTGAGGATGAAAATGGTCGGCCCCACGGCAAACACAAACACCATCAGCGAAATGGCCAGCACCATATTAAGGATCGACAGCCGCTTCACCCCCTTGTCCATGCCCGCTACCACCGACAATATGGCCAGGCCGGTAATGGCAACGATGGCAATAATCTGTACCGTAGTATTCACCGGTATTTCCGGCCACAGATAGTTAAGGCCTGCATTGATCTGAGCTACCGACAGCCCCAGTGTTGTGGCAATGCCGAACAAGGTGCCAAGAATAGCGAAAATATCTACCGTATGGCCCATGGGGCCATGAATTTTCTCGCCAATAATGGGATACAGCGTGGAACGCATCGACAGCGGCAGGCCATGGCGAAAAGCGAAGTAGGCCAGCGCCAGCCCCACCAGACCATAAATGGCCCAAATATGAAAGCCCCAGTGAAAAAAGGCAATTTGCATTGCCTGCTTGGCAGCGTCCACCGTCAGTGCCGGCCCTTCAGGCGGTGCGGCATAGTGCAGCACCGGCTCTGCCACCCCGAAAAACAGCAGGGCAATACCATAACCGGCAGAAAACAGCATGGCGAACCAGGCAGGAAAGCTGTATTCGGGTTCGGCGTGATCCGGCCCGAGCCTGATGTTGCCCCAGCGGCTAAAAGCAATGGAAACAATAAATACCAGGAAAATGGCAACCGATAGCATATAGAACCAGCCAAAGCTGCGGGTAATGTAGGCCAGGGTGCTGGAAAAGATGTCACCCGCCAGTTGCGGGTTGCTCATGGTGCCGATCACCATCAGGGCGATCACGATTACTGCCGGAATAAAAACAGGGATCAGCACAGTGGAAGACGGGGGAGATTTATCCGCTGTCATGGCCGGGCCTCCTTGGAGTGGCGTTAAAATGGCGTAAGATTTGATTCAATCGAATCTAGTTTAACGCAAAATCATGACAATTCCGCACCCGGGCCGGTTGTCTGTATAAAAAACAGTCACCAACCGGCCCGCTTCCCCGTCACTGTGTCAGCTCAAATTACCCAGGTTGACGTATTTGGTCTCAAGAAATTCATCCAGACCTATCTGGCTGCCTTCCCGGCCCAGACCGGATTCCTTCACGCCGCCAAAGGGGGCCACTTCGTTGGAGATGATGCCCTCGTTTACGCCCACCATGCCCGATTCCAGCGCTTCGGAGACGCGGAACACCCGGCCCAGATCCTGCGTGTAGAAGTAGGCCGCCAGCCCAAAGGGCGTGTTGTTGGCGCGCTCAATGGCCTCTGCTTCATCGGTAAACTCAAAGCAGGCGGCCACCGGACCAAAGGTTTCTTCCTGAGCCAGCTGCATGTCTTCGCTGGCGTCGGCAATCACGGTGGGCTGATAAAAGGTGCCGCCCAGCGCATGGGCCGCGCCGCCGCAGACCAGCCGGCCGCCTTTTTCCAGGGCATCGGCCACATGGGCTTTTACCTTGTCGAGCGCATCCTGAGTAATAAGCGGCCCCTGCTGGGCACCTTCCACCCGGCCTTCGGCCACTTTCAGGGCGCTGGCAGCCTCCGCCAGGCGGCTTACAAACTGGTCGTAAATGCCGGCCTGCACATAGAAACGGTTCACACATACGCAGGTCTGACCGGTGTTCCGAAACTTGGATGCCATGGCACCGGCCACGGCGGCATCGAGATCGGCGTCGTCAAACACAATAAAAGGCGCATTGCCACCCAGCTCCAGTGACAGCTTTTTTACCGTGCCGGCGGCCTGGGCCATGAGCTTTTTGCCTACACCGGTAGAGCCGGTGAACGACAGCTTGCGCACGGCCGGGCTGTTCATCAGGGTTTCCCCTATGGGGCCCGAGTCGCCCGATACTAAATTCAGCACACCGGCAGGCAAGCCGGCCCGCTCGGCCAGCACCGCCAGCGCATTGGCACACAGGGGGGTAACACTCGAGGCTTTAACCACGGCGGTGCAGCCAGCGGCAATGGCCGGGCCCACCTTGCGGGTGATCATGGCCAGAGGAAAGTTCCAGGGGGTAATGGCGGCTACCACGCCCACCGGCTGCTTAATCACCCATAGCCGGTTTTCCCGTTTGGGGCTGGGAATGGTGCTGCCGGTGGCACGCTTGGCCTCTTCACCAAACCATTCCAGAAAGCTGGCAGCATAGGCCACTTCACCTTTGGCTTCTGCCAGGGGTTTGCCCTGCTCCAATACCATCAGCTCGGCCAGCTCATCCTGATGCTCCATTATCAGCTCAAACCAGCGGTGCAGCACGGCGGTGCGCTCTTTGGGCGTGGTGTTGCGCCAGTGAGTGAAGGCCTGCCCGGCGGCAGTAATGGCGGCTTGTGTTTCATCACTGCCACAGCGAGACACCTGCGCCAGCACCTTGCCGGTGGCGGGGTTAATCACATCGTAGTGTTGCTGAGTGCGCTGCCACTGGCCGTTGCAGTACCAGCCGATTTGCCACAGTGGGTTGTTCGAGTCCATGTTTGCCTCCTGTGATGGTAATGAATTCGTTATGCCTGAGTCCTGCTCCCGAGTATAGGCACCAGTGTGCACAAAATGCTGGAGCCAAAAAAGGCCGGAACTGTGTCCGGCCTTTGGTAGTGTTTTGTGATCAGCGCTCGGGCTGCGGTTTTAACTCAGGAGCATCCGGCGCAGGTGCCGCCTGAGAAGGCTTGCCCTTGTTTACCCAGTGATCGGCGTTTTTAATGCCGAGCTTCTCCGGATCAAAGGTAGGATCCAGCCCCTGTGCCTTTTGCGCTTCATAGTCTTTCAGCGCCAGCAGAGCGGGTTTTTGCAGAAGCAGAATGGCAATAATGTTGAGCCAGGCCATCAGCCCCACGCCAATGTCACCCAGGCCCCAGGCCAGATCGGCGGTTTTTACCGAGCCGTATACCACAGACGCCATCAGCACCAGCTTGAGCACAAACATCAGCCAGGGGCGGTGTACCTTGCGGTTAATAAAGGCCACGTTGGTTTCGGCAATGTAGTAATAGGCCAGAATGGTGGTAAAGGCGAAGAAGAACAGCGCCACCGCCACAAAAATGCCACCAAAGCCGGGCATAACCGCCTCTACCGCCGCCTGGGTGTAACCGGGGCCGGCTTCCACACCGGGCAGCTGCTCTACAATGGCCTCGCCAGCCTTGCCCATCACGTTGTAGGCACCGGTAATGATGATCATAAAGGCAGTGGCGGAGCACACAAACAGGGTGTCTATGTATACCGAGAAGCTTTGCACCAGGCCCTGCTTGGCCGGGTGAGACACTTCGGCGGCCGCCGCCGCATGCGGTCCAGTGCCCTGACCGGCTTCGTTGGAATAGATGCCGCGTTTCACGCCCCATTCAATGGCCAGGCCCAGAATGGCACCAAAGCCGGCCTTCATGCCAAAGGCGCTGCCCACAATCAAACTAACGACTTCCGGCACCTGGCCAATGTTCAGCACCAGGATCACAAAGGCCACCAGAATGTAGCCCAGTGCCATAAAGGGCACCACTATCTGGGTGAAGTGAGCAATACGCTTTACGCCACCAAAGATGATCAGCCCCAGCAGCACCACCACAATGGCCGCCGAGACGGTAGTGGGAATGCCAAAGGCGTTTTCAATGCCGGAGGCAATGCTGTTGGCCTGCACGCCGGGCAGCAGCATGCCGCAAGCCAGCACGGTGGAGATGGCAAACACCCAGGCATACCATTTAATGCCCAGGCCCTTTTCAATGTAAAAGGCGGGGCCGCCACGATAGAGGCCGTTGTCGTCTTTTTCTTTGTAGATTTGCGCCAGTGCCGATTCTACAAAGGCGGTGCCCGAGCCTAAAAAGGCCACCACCCACATCCAGAACACGGCACCCGGGCCGCCAAAGGTAATGGCAGTGGCCACACCGGCAATGTTGCCCGTGCCTACCCGGCCCGACAACGACAGCGCCAGCGCCTGAAACGAGCTGATGCCCGCTGCCGAGGTGCCGCCCTGAAACATCAGCCGGATCATTTCCTTGATGTGGCGCACCTGCAGAAAGCGGGTGCGAAGAGAGAAATACAGGCCCACGCCCAAACACAAATAGATAAGGGGCAGACTCCAGATATAGCCATTGATGGTATTGACCAGTTCGCTCATGAACATTTCCTTTTTGGCAGTACATCATCCTGAGTTGTTCGCCAGCTGCGGGCCATTCACGTGGAGCACCCGGCGAGTGCAGGAAAATTACTCCGCAATTGGTTTTATAACAAGTAGGTAACACCATCAGTAATTTTAATTGGAGTTAATCCTGCCATTTATAAAGTGATATGACTGATGCTGAACGGAAAACCGCCGCCCGTTTTGAAACAATGGAATATGTTTTATTTTTTAGAAGGTTAAGCATTTTACACTGTTTATGCTTAACTGAGCGGCCTGGGGTTAGTGTGCGGAAAACGGGCAAAGGAAACATTGGCCCTGCACTCGGGCCAATGTGTGAATTTGTAGCAGAAATCACATTTTAAAACAGACTAGCGGTTGCCGGCATCCACCTGCATGCGCCAGCGTTCGGCCAGGCTGTGCTGCTGCACAGCGCCAAACAGCGCCGCCGGCTGCTGGCTGTACCAGGCCCAGTTTTGGGTGCCGTAGTCGTAGTGCCACCATTCGCTGGGCAGATTGGTAAAGCCGGCGCGGCTCATGCAGCTGTGCAGCAGACGGCGGTTTTCAATCACCTCGGCCTCGGCAGCACCGGGTTTGACCACCGCTTCAAAGGCGGCGGTATAAGACCAGGGGGTAATGTCATCAAAGGCGGTGCCCATGTTCAGCAGCTGGCCGTTGCCGTCGCACAGGCACACATCCACGGCACCGCCGGTCAGGTGCGGACTGGGCGCGTTTTCATCCGTGCTTGGCACAGACACAAAGTGCCGGGCCCGGGCCAGCAGGTGCTGATCGTCTTCATCGGGAAAGCGCCGCTTGAGCGCATCGGTGAGGGTTTCAAACAAATATTCCTGCACACGAAACGGCCGCCAGCCGTCCAGTACCACCAGCTCGGTGCCCGAGGGCAGCAGCGTAGCGGCCTGCTGCAGCCGGTGCAATACCGAGCGGCGCACATAGCATTCGGTCAGCGCGCCGGGCACCCCCAGGTGAAAATAGGCCGGATACACCCGCAGCGGCGGTGGCACCAGCCCCAGCGGTACCAGCGGATCACCATTATCTTCAACAGGAATGGCCTGCACCTGTTGCCAGTCTGGCTCGGGCAGGCTTTGCAGCGGCTGGGATAAAAAGTTCATCAATCATGACTCTCGGTACGGGGGAAAGGTCCAGCCTCGCCAATCGTGCAGTAATTTGCAAGGCGTGCCGGCTTGCAGGGCGAATGAAAATGCGCCATCATTAATTAGAAAATGCTAATTAAAAGAGCTGTGATGGAAAAGAACGTGGGTAGTATCGATAAGGTCATTCGTATTGTGGTGGGCCTGGCCCTGATTGCCATGGTGTTTGTGGGGCCGCAGACGCCCTGGGGCTGGATTGGCGTGATTCCGCTGATCACCGCTTTTGTGAACTTTTGCCCGCTGTATAAAATACTGGGCATCAAGAGCAAATAAGTTTGTATATTGCCGCGCCTGAAGCGCGGCATTCAGTACTACCTCTTATCGCTCTGCTGCCCTGCCTGAATGGCAGTCAGCGCTATGGTATAGACAATGTCGTCTACCAGAGCACCACGGGACAGATCGTTTACCGGTTTGCGCATGCCCTGCAGCATGGGGCCAATGGACACCAGCTGAGCTGAACGCTGCACCGCCTTGTAGGTGGTGTTGCCGGTGTTCAGATCCGGGAAAATAAACACGGTGGCCTTGCCTGCCACCGGCGAGTCGGGTGCCTTGGACTTGGCCACATTTTCCATAATGGCGGCGTCATACTGCAGCGGACCGTCAATGACCAGATCCGGGCGCTTGTCTTGCGCCAGGCGAGTGGCTTCACGCACTTTTTCCACATCGGCACCGGTGCCCGAGCTGCCGGTGGAGTAAGAGATCATGGCCACACGGGGCTCTATGCCAAAGGCCCGGGCCGACTCCGCCGACTGAATGGCAATTTCTGCCAGCTGCTCGGCAGTGGGATCCGGGTTAATGGCGCAGTCGCCGTATACCAGCACCTGATCGGGCAGCAGCATAAAGAACACCGACGACACCAGCGAGCAGCCCGGCGCGGTTTTAATAATTTGCAGCGGTGGCCGTATGGTGTTGGCGGTGGTGTTGATGGCACCGGACACCAGGCCGTCTACTTCGTCGCGCTCCAGCATCATGGTGCCCAGCACCACGTTATCCTGCAGCTGCTCCCGGGCCACAATTTCGGTAATGCCCTTGCTCTTGCGCAGCTCCACCAGCCGCTCTATGTAGTTTTCCCGTACTTCTTCCGGGTCAACAATGTCGACTTTTTCATCCAGCACCACGCCCTGCTGGGCGGCTATGCGCAGCACCTCTTCCTGGTTGCCCAGCAGCACAGGGCGGGCAATGCCGCGCTCGGCACAAATGGCCGCGGCCTTGATGGTGCGCGGCTCTTCGCCTTCCGGCAGCACAATGCGCTTGGCGGCGCGGCGGGCCAGCTCGGTAAGCTGATAGCGAAACGCCGGCGGGCTGAGCCGGCGGCTTCGGGCCGACTTGGCCGACAACGACTCTATCCAGTGCTTGTCGATATGGCCGGCCACATAGTCCTGCACCGCTTCAATGCGGCCGGCGTCGTCTACCGGAATTTCCAGGTTGAAATGCTGCAGGCTGACGGCGGTTTGCCAGGTGTTGGTGTTCACCATCAGAATGGGCAGGCCGGTTTCAATGGCGCGCTGGCACAAGTCCATGATCTGGGGCTCGGGGTGGTAGCTGCCGGTGAGCAGCAGAGCACCAATTTTTACACCGTTCATAGCCGCCAGACACACAGACACAATTACATCGGAGCGGTCACCCGAGGCCACCAGCAGGCTGCCCGGTTTAAAGTGATGCACCATGTTGTGCAGCGCTCTGGCACAGAAGGTAACGCTTTGCAGGCGACGGGTATTAAGCGCGCCTTCATTAATAATGGTGGCATTGAGGTGACGGGCCAGATCCACCGCCCGGGGTGCCACCAGCTGAGTGTTCCAGGGAATGCAGCCCAGAATGCGCAGGGGCGTTTTGCCAAACACCTGCAGCACTTCCAGGTTGGCGGTAACGTGATCGCCCTTGTAGTTGGGGTTGAACATTTCGGTCAGATCGGGCCGGGTGTTGCCCTGCTCGTCTACCGGTGCCCCCACCTTGTTGATAATGCAGCCCACAATGCGCTTGTTCAGCACGCCGCCAAAGTTGGCACAGGCCAGCTCCAGCCGCTCTTTTAAATATTGGCTGCTGTCGCTGCCGGGCTGGGCAATAAACACCATGTCGGCATCCAGTGCCTTGGCAATGTCGTAGTTGATGCGGGTGGCAAAGGGCTGTTTGTCGGTAGGAATAAGCCCTTCTACCACCACCACTTCGGCAGCGCTTTCGGTCACGTGCTTTTCAAAGCGGGCGACAATTTCTTCCAGTAATACATCCAGATTGCCCGCCGAGATCATGCTTTCGGCATAGCTGAGGGCAAAGGGCTCGGGCGGCGTCAGGTTGGTGCCATTGGCCACCACAGCAGTGGAATGATCCTGTATTTTGCGGCGGTTTCGAGGCTGGGATACCGGTTTGAAAAAGCTGACGTTAACGCCGTTGCGCTCCATGGCGCGCACCATCCCCAGGCTTACCGAGGTGGCACCCACACCACTGCTGACAGGCACCAGCATGATGGTTCTGGTCATTGGTTTTCCTCTTGTTGTGACAGGGCGAGTGCGTCTTTGGCAATCACCCATTCTTCATTGGTGGGCAGCACCCACACCGGCAGGCTGTTACTGGTGCTGATGCGCCCCGCCCGGCCCAGGCAGGCATCGCGGTTGGCGTCGGCATCTACTTCCACCCCCAGCAGTGCCAGTTTGGACAGGGTCAGCGCGCGCACCGTGGCGGCGTTTTCGCCAATGCCACCGGTAAACACAATGGCATCCAGCCGGCCATCAAGGGCACAGGTGTAGCCGGCAATGTATTTGGCCAGGCGATAGGCAAAGATATCCAGCGCCCGCTTGGCGGCCGGCAACTGCTGGTAATTTTCTACCGCAAAGCGGCAGTCACTGCTGATTTCGGTTAACCCCAGCAGCCCCGACTCTTTGGTGAGCAGGGTGTTGATGCTTTCCACACTGTAGCCCAGGGCATCGTGCAGATGAAAAATAATGGCCGGATCGATGTCGCCGCTGCGAGTGCCCATCACCAGGCCTTCCAGCGGGGTCAGGCCCATGGAGGTGTCTACCGACTCGCCGTTTTTCACCGCACACACGGAAGCACCGTTACCCAGGTGACAGCTGATAATATTCAGCTCGTTAACCGGTTTATTCAGTACTTTGGCGGTTTCCTGGGTAATAAAATAGTGGCTGGTACCGTGCATGCCATAGCGGCGAATGCCATGCTCGCGATAAAGCCGGTGCGGAATGGCATAGAGGTAAGCCTGCTCGGGCATGGTCTGATGAAAGGCAGTGTCAAATACCGCTACCTGAGGCAGGTTGGGGAAAGACGCCATCGCCGAGTGAATCCCCACCAGATGCGCCGGGTTGTGCAGCGGGGCCAGGCTGGCACAGTCTTCTATGCCTTTAATGACCTCGTCGGTGATCAGGGCCGACTGAGTAAAGCGCTCGCCGCCATGCACCACTCTGTGGCCCACCGCCACCAGCCCCTGCAGCAGCTCAGGGTTGGGGTTGAGCAGTTGCGTTACAATAAAGTCCAGCGCCTGCTGGTGGACTGCACCGGCACCCAGCTCAGCTTCGCCTTTTTCACCGTTCAGTTTCCACTTGATGCGGGCATCAGGCAGATAGAAGCATTCGGCCAGTCCCGACAGCTGCTCATTGCCGCTGGCGGCATCCAGAATGGCAAACTTAAGAGAAGAGCTGCCACAGTTAAGCACCAGGACCAGATCGTTACTCATTGGAAATCCTTTCTTTCGGAGTTGCGAAAACATCTTGCCCGTTATAAAAACCGGGCAATAAAAATCACTTTAACTCTATCCTTGAGAAAAGGGCTTTACCAACGGGCGGTCTGGCCGTGTCTTCCGTTACAAGGGCGGCATTGTAGCCGGCAGCCATGATGGAGAATATTAATCTTTTGTCTGTGGTAAAATAACTGACAGTTGCCGCTGTTTTTTTGACCTGAGTCGTTGTTTTGCAACTTAGCTACACTGAATCGTTGTTGCCGGAGGACTTATGAGTCCCTTTACTCGCACTCTACATCGTGGTCAGGAGTATTCAACTATCTGGCCACAGGAACGCAGGCTGGCCGCCATGTTCCCGGAAAGCCGGATTATTGCTGCTACCCGCTTTGGTATTAAAACCATGCCGGCGCTTATCACTCTCAGCCTGATGCTGCAGTTTCAGTTTGGTGCCCCCCACTACTGGCCAAGCGTGGTGGCGTCGGCGCTGTTTTTGGCCAGCCTGCCCATGCAGGGTTATTACTGGCTGGGCAAGCGTGCCGACACACGACTGCCGCCGTCACTCAGAGAGTGGTATTTGCAGATACACGAGAAAATTGCTGCCGCCGGCGGTCGCATCAGTGAGCCAGTGTCCCGCCCCCGCTACTTTGAGCTGGGCGAGACCCTGAACACCGCCTTTAAACAACTGGATAAGTCGTTTATTCGCGAGCTGTGACTTCTTACTGTCATTCCGGCCTTCGAGCCGGAATCTTTTTACAACACCAGCAATCCCAGGGTCACCACCGACACCAGCGCCGCAAAGCCGTAGCACACCACCTTGCCGGCCAGGCCGGCGTTTACACCCAGGTCGTGAATGCCATGATGAATGCGGTGCATGGCATGCCACAGCGGCAAAATAATGGAGCCGGCAATCACCGCCTTGCCCAGCCAGCTGGCCGCCACTCCCTGCATGCGTTCATAGCTGAGCACACTGGCGTCTATTATGCCAAGCGGCACCAACAGACCCACCAGCAGCACGGTAACGGGGGTGAGCATGGCAAACCAGCTGCCGCCGGCACCGAACAGGCTCCACCAGATGGGCTCTTCCGAGCGTTTGGGGTTTGAATTGATGGGTTTCATAGCACCTCCAGCAGCCACAACAGCGCAAACAGGCTGATGCCCGCCGTGATAGCCCATTGCGCCAGCGCCACCTTGTGCACCGGCAGCGGCTTGCCCGCCAGTTTTACCGGCATGACTCTGGGCATCATCAGAAAAAAGGTAGCGGCATGGAATAAACTGGCAACCAAGGCCAGGGCATTCAGCGCCAGCACCAGCGGACTGGCCATAAAGCTCAGCCAGCCAGCCCAGGCTGCTGCGCCCTGCCCCAGCGACCACAATCCCGCCAGCAAACACAGGCAGAAAAAGGTTAAGGGCAATACCGTGGCCTCCCGCAGCATATACAGCCGGTAAGGCGCTTTTTGCCGCCACCAGCCTGCCGGCATGGGTCTGTGATAGGGTTTGCGTACACTCATAACTGCTCCTTATTCCCGCCTTAAGGCCGCCAGCAGATAGCTGATGCCGGAGTCGATTTTTCCCTGGTTGACTGCCGCCGCCGGATCTACCTCTTTGGGGCACACTTCCGAGCAGTAACCCACAAAGGTGCAGCCCCAGACGCCGTCTTCACCGTTCAGCAGCGCCATGCGCTCTTTTTTGCCGTTGTCCCGGCTGTCCAGGTTATAACGGCGGGCCAAGGCGATGGCCGCCGGCCCCACAAAGCCCGGACGCAGCCCCACCTGCGGGCAGGCGGCATAACAGAGGCCGCAGTTAATGCACTGAGACAGCGCATGATAGGCGCTCATCTCGGCGGGCGTCTGTGCATTGGGGCCCTCTTCTACCTGGCGATCGTTGCCGATGATGTAGGGCTTCACTGCCTCCAGCCGCTCTACAAAGGGCTCCATATCCACCACCAGATCCCGCTCTATGGGGTAGTGCTCCAGCGGCTCCAGGGTCAGCTCGTCAAAGTCACGCAAAAAGGTTTTGCAGCCCAGTTTGGGCACGCCGTTGATCATAAAGCCACAGGAGCCACAAATGGCCATGCGGCAAGACCACCGATAGCTGAGGCTGGCATCGAGCTCGTCCTTGATGTAGTTGAGCGCATCCAGCACCGAGGTAGTGTCGTCCCAGGGCACTTGAAACGGCTCAAAATGTGGTGCCTCGTCCTGCTCGGGCTGATAACGCAATATGTTCAGGGTTTTCAGTTGGCTCACTGTGTTTTCTCCTGCTCGGCAGCGGCACCGTACACTCGTTTTGCGGGCGACGATATAGTGATCCTGACCGGGCTGTAATCAATGCGCGGCGCGGCACCAGCCTGATAAAAGGCCTGAGTATGCTTGAGAAATTGCTCATCGTTGCGCTCGCGGCAAGGGTCATCCAGCCGCTGGTGCGCCCCGCGCGACTCTGTGCGCGCCAGCGCGCTGTGGGCCATGGCCTCGGCCACATCCAGGCAAAAGCCCAGCTCCACCGCCGAGACCAGCTCGGTGTTAAACACCCGACTGCTGTCGGTCAGGTTAAGGTGCTGATAGCGGGCTTTCAGCTCGCCGACTTTGTTCACCGCTGCCTGCATGCCGGTGGCGTCCCGGTAAATGCCACAGCCGTCTTCCATTACCCGGCCCAGCTCGTTGCGAATGTCTGCCAACCGCTCTGTGCCGCGCTGGCCTCTGAGCTTGTCCAGCCCAGCCACCACGGCATGGGCCTGCTCTTGTATGGCTGCGTCATTGCCGCCGCCGTTTTCGGCCGCCAGCCGGGCCGCCCCTTCGCCGGCTTCACGGCCAAATACCAGCAGCTCTGCCAGCGAGTTGGAGCCCAGCCGGTTGGCGCCGTGAATGCCGCTGGACGCACATTCGCCGGCAGCAAACAGGCCATAAAGTGCCGAATGACTATGTTTGTCGACCTCTATGCCACCCATGGTGTAGTGAGCGGTGGGCCGAATGGGAATGGGCTGATGCACCGGATCCACATTCACATAAGCCTTGGCCAGCTCACGAATAAAGGGCAGTCGCTCTTTGATTTTTTGCTCACCGAGATGGCGCAGATCGAGGTGTACCACCTCGCCCAGTGCATGGGTAATGGTGTTGCCCTGTTGCAGCTCGTGCCAGAACGCCTGAGAGACTTTGTCTCGCGGGCCCAGCTCCATGTGCTTGTTTTTGGGCTCGCCCAGGGGAGTTTCCGGCCCCAGACCATAGTCCTGCAAATAGCGGTAGCCGTGGCGATTAAGCAGCACCCCGCCCTCGCCCCGGCAGCCTTCGGTCATTAATATGCCGGAGCCGGGCAGGCCGGTGGGGTGATATTGTACAAATTCCATATCCCGCAGCGCGGCCCCATGACGATACGCCATGGCCATGCCGTCGCCGGTGACAATGCCGCCGTTGGTATTGTAACGAAACACCCGAGCCCCGCCGCCGGTGGCCATTACCACTGCATTGGCGCGGATCAGCACCGGCTCTCCTTCGGCCATATGCAACGCCACCAGCCCCCGCACCCGGCCTTCTTCTACCAGCAGGTCGAGCACGAAGAATTCGTCAAAGCGCTGAATATTCGCGTATTTGATCGAGGTCTGAAACAGGGTGTGCAGCATATGAAAGCCGGTTTTGTCGGCGGCAAACCAGGTGCGCTCCACCTTCATGCCGCCAAAACGGCGCACATTAACGCTGCCGTCGGGTTTGCGGCTCCAGGGGCAGCCCCAGTGCTCCATGCGCGTCATTTCTTCCGGACAGCGTTCCACAAAGAATGCCACCACGTCCTGCTCGCACAGCCAGTCGCCGCCCGAGACGGTGTCGTCAAAGTGTTGCTGCAGGCTGTCGTCGTCGCGCACCACGGCGGCAGCGCCGCCTTCCGCCGCCACTGTGTGCGAACGCATGGGATAGACCTTGGACAGCAGCCCGATGTTAAGGGCCGGGTTAGCCTCGGCGGCGGCAATGGCCGCTCGCAGCCCGGCCCCGCCGGCCCCGATAATGGCCACATCCAGATGAAGAGTACGCACCGTATTTCCCTGAAATGAAAGAGTCATTTGACCACTCTACTAACAAAGGATGACAAAAGCGTTGACGAGGGTCATAACCCTACATAAACAGGGGCGTTATCAGGTGGATAAAAAGCTGTTTCAGCATAGGAAAACTGCTACCTTAGTCACTCATACTGATAACTAATCACCAACAACCCGCAATCATCAGGAGAGTCTCAATGTCTTCCGTAACTTTTCAGGGTAATTCCGTTGCCGTTTCCGGCCAGCTGCCCACCGTTGGCCAGGCGGCCCCCGACTTCACCCTGACCGGTGCCGATTTGAGCGATATCAAGCTGGGTGACTTCAAAGGCAAAAAAGTGCTGCTGAACATCTTCCCCAGCATCGACACCGGCGTGTGTGCCACCAGCGTACGTACCTTTAACGAAAAGGCCGCCGGCCTGAACAACACTCAGGTGCTGTGTGTGTCCATGGATCTGCCCTTTGCCGCCAGCCGCTTCTGCGCTGCCGAAGGTCTGGAAAACGTACAGGTGGCTTCAGCCTTCCGTCACACTGATTTTCTGGCCGACTATGGCGTGGCCCTGAGCGACGGTGCCCTGCGTGGCCTGTCTGCCCGTGCCGTGGTGTGCATTGACGAAGACGGCAAGGTGACTCACGTTGAGCGTGTGCCCGAGCTGACCAATGAGCCCGACTATGACGGTGCTCTGGCCGCACTGAAGTGATCCTGACGGATCCCTGTGCGTCTTTGATTTTTTTATAAAGATCAAACAACTATCCTTATCAGGCAAGATAATCTACAGACTTACTCACAGATAATGTGGATAACCTTGTCTTTGCGGGGCCTGCCGGCCCCGCCTTTTGAAGGAGCCTGTGATGAAGATACTGCTTACCGGAGGAACCGGCTTTGTAGGCAGCCGCCTGATGAGCCACCTGCGTCCGCACCATCAGGTGTCGGTGCTGAGCCGTTCACCCAATAAGGTGTATCAACGTTTGGGGCACGATATTGAAGCCCTCTCTTCTCTTGATGATCTGCCCGATCTCGACCGCTTTGATGCGGTTATTAACCTGGCCGGGGAGCCCATTGCCGACAAGCGCTGGAGTCCGGCGCAGAAAGAGCGCATTTGCCAAAGCCGCTGGCAAATTACCGAGCAGCTGGTAGAAAAACTACGCGCCGGCAGCAATCCGCCCGGAGTGCTGATCAGCGGTTCGGCAGTGGGCTTTTACGGCCGCCAGGGCGACACCCTGGTGGACGAAGACACTCACCCTCATCCCGAGTTCAGCCATGACGTCTGTGCCAGATGGGAAGAGCTGGCCAGACGGGCAGACACCGAGCAGACCCGGGTCTGTTGTATTCGTCTGGGCGTGGTGCTGGGGGCCGAAGGCGGAGCTCTGGTAAAAATGCTGCCCAGCTACCGTTTTGGCCTGGGCGGCCCCATTGGCTCGGGCAAGCAATATATGTCGTGGATCCACATTGAAGATGTGGTGAACCTGATTTTGTTTTTGCTGGAGCACGAGGAGTGTCGCGGTGCCTTTAATGCCACTGCTCCCGAGCCGGTGACCAATGCCCAGTTCAGTAAAAGTCTGGCCGCGAACCTGAGCAAGCCCCATTTTGCCCGTATTCCCGCCTGGGCCATGAAGCTGCTGTTTGGTGAAATGGCCGATCTGCTGCTGACCGGCCAGCGGGTAATGCCGGTGCGGCTGCAACAGGCCGGCTTTCATTTCCGCTACCCCACTCTCGACAAGGCACTGAAAGAAACCCTGAGCGCACCAAGGCGGTAGGTTAAAACCAACGTCACTCCGGCCCCAAACACTGGTCATTCCGGCCTTCGAGCCGGAATCTTTCTGCAGATAACTGTGTTTCTGACTTAGACTCCGGGACCGTCATGCTGAACTTGGTTCAGTACCGGAGTGACAATGTTTTGATTTAAACTTCCAGCTTCAAACATCCAGCTTCCGACTTACAGCTCCCCGCAGGGTCACCCCCATTGCCGCAGCCGGTTCATCAGGGTGCCGCTGAGCAGGCCGCCGGCGCGGCCGGTGATCAGCAAAAGCACGGCTCCCAGCCCCGGCAGCGCCAGCCATAAGCGCGGATGAGGCTGCCAGGGCAGATCAAGCCACCAGGGCAGCAGCACAGCCACACATAGCTCTACCGCCAGCGCCGCCGCCAGCCCGGTCACCAGACCCGCCCCCAGCCACTCCCAGCGTAATGAGGCACGAATCACCCGGTTGCTGGCCCCCAGTGTGCGCAGCAATACCAGCTCGCGGCGGCGGCTTTCCAGGGTAGCTTCCACCTGCGCCAGCAGCACCAGCAGGCTGGCACCGGTCACCAGCGCCATGATGACCAGCAGCGCCTGACTCACCTGCGCCAGTATGGTGCGCAGCTGCTGCAGCAGGGCTTCCACATCAAACACTGTCATGGTGGGAAAGGCACGGATCAGCTCTACTTCCACCGCTTTCTGGCGCTCGGGCAGATAAAAACTCGCCATCCAGGCGGCGGGATAATCCGCCAGTACGTCGGGGCTGAGCACCAGATAGAAGTTGGGTTTCATGCTGTCCCAGTCTACTTCGCGAATATTGCGTACTTCAGCGGATACCTGCTGGCCGGCCAGATCCAGGCTGAGGGTATCTCCCAGCGTCAGCCCCAGCCGCTCGGCCAGGTCGCTTTCTACCGAAACACCACCTTCAGCCTGTGACCACTGTCCGCTGATAATGCGGTTACCTTCGGGTATTTGGTCACTCCAGGTCAGGTTCAGCTCCCGGCCCAGACCACCGCCGCGCTCGCTGTTGATTTCAGCCACCGGCACACCGTTCACCTGCACCAGCCGCCCGCGTACGATGGGATAGAAACGAGAAGATGCCAGACCGTTATCGTTCAGGATCTGACGTACCGGATCCAGCTGATAATCGGCAATATTAATTAAAAAACGGTTATGAGTGTCGGCGGGCAGGCGAGCCAGAAAGCCCTCGGTCAGCTCGCCGCGCACTACCCATAACAGGCTGGCCAGAAACAGCGCCATCGCCACACCACCAAACTGCAGCAGCGTGGCCAGCCGGGCACGATTAAGCCGGCTTAATGCCAGCCGGAACGCCACACTGCCTTTGGGCAGACGCGCCAGTGCCAGCAAGCCCCGGCACAATCCGCCCAGCAACAGCGCCAGCGCCAGCAGCCCAAGCAATAAACCGGCGGCCAGGCCCAGACTGCCGGCAAACAGCCAGCTTAATGCCACTGTGCCTGCCAGCAGAATACCACCGCTGAGCCAGGGTGAAATATATGCCTCGGCCTCGTTGCGCAGCACTCTGAGCGGCGGCACTTTTAACAGCCGCAGCATGGGCACCACAGAAAGCATAACCGTGGTGAGCAACGCCAGGCCGCCGGCCACCAGGAAGGGCGTGAGCGAAGGCGGTGGCAAGGGCACCGCCAGAGCATCCCCCAGCGCCAGCAAAATCAGCTGGTGCACGCCATAGCCCACCGCAGCACCAAGTGTTGCCCCCAGCAACATCAGCACGCTCAGCAGCCGCGCCAGCCAGCGCAGCAATGACTGCCGCCCTGCTCCCAGGGTTTTCAGCAGGGCAATGCGGTCCTGCTCACGGCGGGAGAAGTAACCCAGCGCAATGGCCATGGCCAGAATGCCCAGCAGCACACCAATCAGTGAGGCCAGCCGAAAAAACTGCTCAGCCCGGGTAATGGAGCGGGCCACGGGGGTGTCGGCATTGTCGGGGCCGCGCCAGTTCTGCCCTTGCTGCAATTGTGGTTCCAGCCAGTCAGCGTATTCATTGAGGATGTTGTCTTCCCCCTTGAACAGATAACGGTAACGGCTGCGGCTGCCTTCCATAAAAATGCCGGTGGCGGCCACGTCATCCAGATGCATCAGGGCTCTGGGTGCCAGCAAAAACGGTGAAAAGCCCTGATCCGGCTCGCTCACCAGCTCACCGGCCACGGTCAGCTCAAGATTGCCCAGCTCCACCCTGTCTCCCGGGCTGACCTGCAACAACGCCAGCAGCCGGGCCGACAGCCAGATATTGCCAGACCTCACCTTGCCCGCCGGTGCCAGCACCAGATCGCCATAAAATGGAAACGCGTTATCCACCGCCCTGATGCTGGCCAGCTGCAGCTGTTCATTGGCAAACAGCACACTGTTGAACGATTGCCCCCGCGACACCTGCAGGCCGCGTTCTTCGGCTTCGCTCAGCCATTCAGACTCGGCGGCCCGGCTGCCCGCCAGCACTCTGTCGGCGGCAATGTAATCCCGTCCTGATACCTGCAGGGCACCGTTAAGCCGGTCGGCCACCAAAGTAACGCTGAGAATACTGGCCACACACAGGGCCAGCGCCAGCACAAACAGCCGCAGCGGGCCGCTGGCTATTTCCCGTTTGATCAGTCCCCATCCCAGACTAGCCATGCTGCTCCTCCAGCTGACCCGCGGTCATCAGCAAACGGCGCTCACAGCGGACGGCAAGAGACTCGTCGTGCGTCACAATCACCAGGGTGGTGCCGTGCTGGCGGTTAAGCTCAAACAACAGCTCAATAATACGGGCGCCGGTTTGCTGATCCAGATTACCGGTAGGCTCATCTGCCAGCAGAATATCGGGTTGTGTCATAAAGGCCCGGGCAATAGCGACCCGCTGCTGCTCGCCACCTGATAGCTGAGCCGGAAAATGCCGCACCCGGTTACCCAGACCCACCTGCTCCAGCAACGCCATGGCCCGCTTGCGGTTACCACTGTCGCCCTTCAGCTCCGCAGGCAGCATCACGTTTTCCAGGGCGGTTAAAGTGGGCAGCAGCAAAAACGACTGAAACACAAAGCCGATGTGTCTGGCCCTGAGCGCCGCCCGCTGCTCTTCATCAAGCTGGTGCAGGGGCTGACCGGCAATATGAATTTGCCCGCGGCTGGCACTGTCCAGCCCCGCCAGCAATCCCAGCAGCGTAGACTTGCCCGAGCCGGAAGCGCCCACCAGGGCCAGCCGCTGTCCGGCCTTGACTTCCAGATTAACACCTTTAAGGATGGTAATGTCCTCGTCGCCCAGGCTCACCCTGTGCTCGAGATCCACCACACGAATAATGGGAGATGCTGTTGTCATGCTACGGATCCTTGTGCTGTTTGTTTTTTTGGGGTCGTCCGCCGTGCTGGCCGATACCCTGCTTATTCTTGGCGACAGCCTGAGCGCCGGCTATCGCATGCGTGCCGATCAGGCCTGGCCTCATTTGCTGGCTGAAAAATGGCAGCAGCAAGGACGTGATGTCACCGTCATCAATGCCAGCGTGAGTGGCGATACCACTCAAGGGGGGCTGCAGCGGTTGCCACCTCTGCTGCAGCGCCATCAGCCCAGCCTGGTCTTGCTGGAGCTGGGTGGCAATGATGGCCTGCGCGGCCTGCCCCCGGATTTGATTGAACGCAATCTTGCGCAGCTGATCACGCTGGCCAACAACGCCGGTGCCCGGGTGGTGCTGACCGATATTCAGCTGCCACCCAATTATGGCCGCCGTTATCTGCAGCAGTTTGAAAGCCTGTTCAGCCGCCTGGCTACGCAGCAGCAAGTGCCTCTGCTGCCGTTTTTTGTGGCACCGCTGATTGGCCAAAACGGCATGATGATGGATGACGGTATTCATCCCACTGCCGAGGCACAGCCATTGATTGCCGAGCAAGTAGACGAGTTTCTTGCGCCTTATCTTTAACCCTTGTCGTTAACCGATGGAAAAGGCGATGGTCTTGCTGATTTCGCCTAAATTCAGGCCGCTTTGCTCGCGCCAGGTGTTAAAAGCGGCCTGAGCCTGATTCATGCCTTTTTTGGAGCTTAACGCCGCATCTACCACACCGTGATGCTGCAGATAAGCGCTGACATCACCGGTAAATACAAAAGTCTCTGCTCCCAGCCGGCGCAAGGCATAAGGGGCGATATTGCCGCCCAGCAGTTTGCTGTGCTTGCGAATGTGCTGCCACAGCCCTACCACATCGTCTTTGGGCCAGGCGGCCACAAAAGCGCCAAAGCCGCCGTGATCCCGGCCCAGATCCAGTATCATTTGAGCATTGACCGGCACAGCGGCAATCTTCTTCGCATGGCGCACTATGCTGGCGTCGTTATTGAGCCGCTCCAGGTGATGTTCATCCAACAGCAGCATTTTATGAGGGTCAAACCCAAAGAAGGCCCGCTCAAAGTCCGGCCATTTGTCTCTGATCACTTTCCACACAAAGCCCGACTGAAACAGGCTCATGGTAAAGGAAGACAGCCAGCGATCATCGGGAATGGCGGCTAGTTCATCGGGGCTGAAGGCGGGAGTGGCGATCAGCCGGCGCAGCATGGTTTCGCCGCCATGACGGGCGCAGGCTCGCTCAAAAATAGAATTGAAGTGCTCCATAAAAACAGTCTCGTACGAGTTTGTTTTATTGTGCGCAGTTGAATAGAAAAAGGCCAGAACGAAAAAAGCCGCAGTATGGTAACTGCGGCTTTTTAAAATTTGGTGGAGCTACGCGGGATCGAACCGCGGACCTCTTGCATGCCATGCAAGCGCTCTCCCAGCTGAGCTATAGCCCCGAATTGGGTCAGATTGTTTTGGTGGAGCTACGCGGGATCGAACCGCGGACCTCTTGCATGCCATGCAAGCGCTCTCCCAGCTGAGCTATAGCCCCAAAACAATACTGTTTTACTGGTGTTTGTTTCTGCCGCCTGGTGGAGCTACGCGGGATCGAACCGCGGACCTCTTGCATGCCATGCAAGCGCTCTCCCAGCTGAGCTATAACCCCATTTGGCAGAAACTGCTCTGACTTGATTGGTGGAGCTACGCGGGATCGAACCGCGGACCTCTTGCATGCCATGCAAGCGCTCTCCCAGCTGAGCTATAGCCCCGCACAAGTCGTTGCAGGAATCTTGTCCCTGCGAGCGAGGCGCATAATAGGCACAGCGCTGTTCAGAGTCAACAGGCAATTAGAAAAATTAGTGCAAACAGATGATTTTTGAACAAAGCGTTCAGTAATTATTCATTTTGGCGGAATTTAGGATTGAGGATTGTGAAAACGGCGTTACCTGCAGGCAACGCCGTTTTTCTTCCAGCTTCAGGCTTTTCGCTTCAAGCTATGTATTACCCTTGAGCACGCTCGGCAATAAAGGCCAGTGCCATGTCGATGCGGGCCAGAACCTTGTCTTTGCTCAGCAGCGCCATCACGCCATCAATGGCTGGTGACTGACCAATACCGGTTACCGCCACCCGCAGCGGCATACCTACCTTGCCCATGCCAAGATCCAGCTCGGCCGCCACCGCATTGATCACTTCATGGATCGATGCCGCCTGCCAGTCGGTCAGGGCTGCCAGTTTGGTGCGGGCCAGCTGCAGCGGCTCGGCGGCTACCGGGCGCAGGTGCTTTTTGGCGGCCGCCGCATCAAACTCGCTGAAGTCTTCAAACAAATAGCGGCTTTGTCCGGCCAGCTCCTTCAGGGTATGGCAACGCTCGGCATACAGGCCAATCAGGTCGGTCAGCGCCGGACCTTGAGTCATATCTATTCCCTGATCCTGCATGTGCCATTCAAGATGACCGGCCACCTCTGCCGCAGGCAGGGTTTTCATATAGTGCTGGTTCAGCCACAGCAGCTTATCGGTATTAAAGGCAGACGCCGATTTGCTGATGGCATTGAGCGAGAACAGCGAGATCATTTCATCAAGAGTAAAGATCTCCTGATCGCCGTGAGACCAGCCCAGACGCACCAGATAGTTCAGCAGGGCCTGAGGCAGATAACCGTCGTCACGATACTGCATCACGCTTACCGCGCCATGGCGCTTGGACAGCTTGGCACCGTCATCACCCAGGATCATGGACACATGAGCAAACTCCGGCACAGGAGCACCCAGCGCTTTATAGATATTGATCTGGCGCGGTGTGTTGTTGATGTGATCTTCACCGCGTACCACATGGGTAATTTCCATATCCCAGTCGTCTACCACCACACAGAAGTTATAGGTAGGTGCACCGTCGGTACGGCGGATAATGAGATCATCCAGCTGATCGTTGGCAATCTCTATGCGACCGCGTACATGATCGTCAAAGACCACACTGCCTTCGGTGGGGTTGGCAAAACGAACAACATAAGGCGCATCGGCAGCATGCTGGTGCTCACCATGACGACAGGTGCCGTCGTAGCGGGGCTTTTCACCGGCAGCCATTTGCTGCTCGCGCAGGCTTTCCAGCCGCTCTTTGGAGCAGTAGCACTTATAAGCCTTACCTTGCTCCAGCAGCTGATCAATCAGCTGGTTATAGCGGTCAAAACGCTTGGTCTGGTAATAGGGGCCCTCATCCCAGCTCAGGCCCAGCCAGTTCATGCCTTCCAGAATGGCGTCAATGGCTTCCTGGGTGGAGCGCTCCAGATCCGTGTCTTCAATGCGCAGCACAAACTCGCCCTGCTGATGACGGGCATAAAGCCAGGAATACAGAGCGGTGCGGGCACCACCTACGTGAAGAAAGCCGGTTGGACTGGGGGCGAACCGTGTTTTAACTGTCATTCTGTCTGCCTTGGTTAAATAAGAGCTGAAAATGAAATGGCGGCTATTTTAGCACCCGCAAGGCATGGGGTGAAACGCCTTGTCGCAGCACCCTGTCTGCAACGCCGGCTTTTGTAAAGAAGCGGTGCCGCTATCTTGTGGAGTTACAGGGCGCTGGATACACTTGTGGCCGCGAGGGGAGGAAACTATGTCCAGATCAAAAAGCGCCGCCAAACATCAACAGCGCCACTCTTTGGGAGCGCGCTTTAACCAATTTACACTGCCTGCCCGCAAAGGCCTGGGGCGGCTGCTGAACGCTCTGGGTCGCTTGCCTCGCGTTCATAAGGCGGGTCTGCTGATCCTTCTTCCCGCCTGGCTGGGGTTGTTTGTCTGGCAACCGGCTCCGGCAACCCCGGATGCCCCTGTTACCGGTCGCTTGGCGGTACCCTTGAGTGATGCCGACAAACGGGTGATAGATGTGCCCACTGGCGGCAAACGTATTGATCACACACTGGCACCCGGAGAAACGCTATCTGCTCTGTTCCGCAGTTGGCAGCTGCCCGGCAAGGAGCTGATCGCCCTGGTGCAGGCAGAGCCTTCTTACAAGCCGCTAAGCCGGCTGCAGGCTGGCCAGCAGCTCACCCTGGTGCTGAATGCCGACGGTAACCTGCATTATCTGGAAGTCCGGGATAATGGTCTGGTGCTGAATGCTTTTCGCCGGCTGGGCCAGGAGTTCACCATGGTAAATACTCAATAATCTTCAGATGCCGGCTTTCGGGTTTTTAGGTTTTTTCATTATGGTAAACTGTGAGGCATATCAAATTTTATAATGACCTCAGGAAGCAACACATGAACTTCAAGGCCTTTCACGCCTCCCTTAATCAGCCCAAGCCGCCTGCCGGCCTGTCCGATGCCCTGCTCGCCCTGTGGCTGGATGCCAATGGTCAGTGGGAAGAAGCCCACGAGTGCATTCGCGACAACAGTGATCAGCCTTCCGCCTGGGTACATGCCTATCTGCATCATGTAGAAGGCGTGCTGTGGAATGCCGATTACTGGTATGGCCGTGCCGACAAAAAACGCCCCAATTGCTCCACCAAAGAAGAATGGCAGCAAATTGCGCAGGCGCTGCTGGACTGAATACCCTTCCGTATTTTTCAGGCCCCGGTCTCTCAGCCGGGGCTTTTTATTTTTTGTTATGCCAGGGAGATAGCGATGCCGCAGGAAATTTTCACTGCTCATGATGAATTCGGACCAATTCGCGTGCTGGAATCTGACGGTGTGCGCACCCTTAACTTTGGCGGCCCGGATGCCCAGAGCAGCTGGAGCAGAAGTGAACCTCATGTGCCACAGCTGGAGTATGTAAGAGCCATGCTATTGGTACTGTTATTCAATACTCCCAGGCAGACACTGACTCTGGGGCTGGGTGCCGGTACTCTGAACAGTTGCCTGCATGCAGGCGTGGCTGGTTTGAAACAGCAGGTAGTTGAACTGCGCCCCAGTGTGATTGAGGCTGCTCAGCGTTATTTTCAGTTGCCTCAGGGCAAACGTCTGCAGCTGCATCAGGCCGATGCCTTTGCTTTTATGCGGGAGTACAAGGGTAAAAAACTGGATGTGATCTTCAGTGACTTGTATAACGCTGATGATGCAGAAGGCGAGCAGTTCTCGGCGGAGTTTATCGAAAACTGCCGACACCAGCTTAAAACCGGCGGCTGGCTGGTGCTGAACTGCTGGGACTGTCATCAGAGTGACGAGTTTATGGCACTGCTGGACCGTCACTTTTGCGAGGTACGTTCCTGCCTGCTCAGCAGCGGCAACTGGGTGGTATTTGCCGGCACCAGCCCCGCTCCTGGCAATGCCAAAGCACTAAAAGAGCAGGAATGGACGCTCAGCAAACAGCTGGGCTTTTCGCTGCAGCCTTATCTGGGAAGGCTGGCCAGTCATGGCTCATGATTTCATATTCTGAGCTACCGCAGCCAGGTTGCGTGTTATAACAACGTAGGTAGGTCACCCGTATTATTTAACGATAAAAAGCGTCGTTGTCTTCTCGTTTCAATACCTTGTGGCCATCTTCGGTAACACCTTCCTTCCAGTAACTACTAAAGTAACATCTACTACGTTCAACATTATGCTGGTCAGAGATATATCTGCGAATGGCCTTCATGACATTAAACTCACATGCGCACCAGACTGAAGGACGACCACGCAACCACTCAAGTTTTTCTACTGTGTTTGCCAGTGATTCCTCTTCACCTTTAATACATAATTTCAAGTTCACTCCTGCTGGAATATTTATTTCGGGCATATCATCTTCAGATGTTAATGCTAATACAACATAGCCCTTTGCACATTCAGGCAAGGTGTTTATTTCAACGCTTAATGCAGGAATTGCTGCCATGTCAGCAACCAGTAAAAACCAGTCTGCATCCATATTGATGGGCTTTATGATACCGGGCCCTGCCATGAAAATGGTATCACCAATAGCTGCATGCTGGGCAAAGTAATGACCATAACCGCCGCTGTTAATCGATATGGGTGTTTTTTCTGGCAGATCCCGATGCTTGACAAAATCTACCGTGATTTGTTGATGTAACGGGCTGAATTTTCTGATGGTGTAAGTTCGTAATACCGGCTTTTCTTCTTCACCAAGTAAAGAAAGATCGGTTTTACCCTGTGGAGTAAACATAAGTTTGATGTACTGGCCAGCACCACACTCTGTGAAAGGGGTAATATCATCGACTGTAAATACAAGGCGCTGCATATGAGGTGTGACAGAGTAACAATCACTTACTGTCAGCTTTTGTATTTTCTTATCTTTTTTCATTTTTCACCCGTTAGTATTTAATGGCATTTGATGTGATAAAACCAGGCAACCACACTATAATGCAATTAAAACTAATTTGCATTTACGTTTTACAGTAATTTTTACGCTTCAGCCAGGTCTTTAAGCAGACGATCAAACCAGAGATTCCGGCCCCCAATATACAATGCCCGACTTTTTGCCCAGGATTGTCGCAGAAATATGAGTACTACAGGGCTTTTCTGCCAGCCCGTAGCAGACGTGCAGCGGCAGCAGATGCTCTTCCCGGGGGTGACAGAGTCGGGCATAGGGCGCATGCTCCCAGTGCACCAGCCGCTCCGCACGTTCCGGCTCCTTTATGTCAGTACTGCTGCAGGTTTCTTTCAGCCAGCATTCAAATGCCGCATTACCGGCCTGAATGTCCGGTGTATCAGCCGCGAAAAAAGCGCGCATATTATGGAAGGAGAAACCAGATCCAATCACCAGCAGATTTTCACACTCCAAAGCCTGTAACGCACGTCCGATGGCAAGGTGCGTAGCTGCATTCAGACTAGTGACCAGTGACAACTGAACACACGGAATATCTGCCGCCGGATACATGAGCTTAAGCGGAACAAACAGGCCGTGATCAAACCCCCGGTGCTCATCGAGCCGGGCAGTAATGCCCGCCTGCTCAAGCGCCTGGTGGATCTGCACCGCCAGCACAGGTTCACCCGGGCAGGGATACTCGATGAGATAGGACTCCGGCGGAAAGCCGAAGTAATCGTAGATCAGAGACGGGCTGGCTCCTGAAGTAATGGTTGGCACCGTCTCTTCCCAATGGGCACTGATCACCAGTATGGCCGAGGGCCTGGGCAAGGCACCGGCGATTGTCTTGAGCTGAAACACCATCTCTTGATGGCCCGGATCTCCCAGCAGCGGCATAGGGCCGCCTCCGTGAGAGATAAAGAGAATATTGCTGAGTTTAGACCGGGAATGATTATGCATCAGTACGCAACCCGTTTCCTGCACGCTCGAAATGCTTCAGTATTATGTCGTCCAGCGAGAGCCGTCCCGCTCCCTGAATGGCCAGAGCAAGTGTCGCCGCCAATAATGTCAGAGCATATTCGTAGCCGTTATTGGACATAAACAGGCCATTGTCGATATGTACGGAAAAAATTGCCACCAGCATAGTAAAAGCAGACACCAGCGCTGCCGGACGAGTCAGCAAGCCCAGTAGCAGCGCTATACCACCAAAAAACTCGGCACTGCCGGCCAGCATTGCCATCAGATAGCCGGGAGTCAGACCAATGCTTGCCAGCCACTGCCCTGTTCCTTCCAGGCCATGGCCACCAAACCAGCCAAACAGCTTTTGTGCCCCATGAGCAGCCAGGATCAGCCCGACGGGTATCCGCAGCACCAATGAAGCATAACCACCGTTACTGCTGAACAAGCTCTGTGCTAATGAACGTTTCATGGAATGCCCTCAAATGAAGATAATAATGAGTGAGCCTGAACGTATATGTTCAGGAAGTAAGCACACTTTACTATCTCTTTTTGAAGGGATTAATACTGCTCATATTGCTTAATTATAAACATAACATTGATAATTAGACGTCTACTTTGTCAGGAGCTTCCATGGACCGTATTGATGCTATGCGTGCCTTTGTTACCGTGGTCACCGAAGGCAGTTTTACCCGTGCAGCAGAGCGGCTGAATATGTCACCGCAGCTGGTCAGCAAGTATGTTTCCCGCCTGGAAGACCACCTCGGTGCACGCTTGCTCAATCGCACCACCCGCAAGATACACCTTACCGAAGCCGGATCCCGTTACGCCCAGCGTGCCCAGTTAGTGCTGGATGATATTGACGATATGGATAGCCAGCTTACTGATCTGCAGCAAAATGCACAGGGGCTACTGCGCATCAGTGCCCCAGTATCCTTTGCTACTCTGCACCTGGCTCCTTTGCTCTGTCGCTTTCAGCGCGCTCATCCGGCGGTGAGTATCGACCTGCAACTGAACGACCGAAAAGTGGATATTGTGGAAGAAGGCTTTGATATAGCGCTGCGCATCGGCCATTTAAAGAGCTCATCCATGATTGCCAAGCTGATAGCTCCGGTCAGGCTGATCATGTGCGCCGCTCCGGATTACCTGGAAAAACACGGCACTCCTTCCAGTCCGGATGAACTAAAAAATCATCAGTATCTGCGCTACAGCTATATGGAAGACAACACCGGTTTTTCTATCAACGAGTGGCTACAACCGGCTGGATATCAACAAACAGGTGACATGCTCAGCAATAATGGAGAAATATTGGTCAGCGCCGCCATAGAAGGTGCCGGTATTATCATTCAACCCTCTTTTATTTGCGGCCCCGCCATTGCAGCAGGCAAGCTGAAAGTTGTGCTGCCGCAACATGAGCCCGAGCCCATGGGTCTTTATGCCGTATATGCACACCGTAAATTGCTGGCCAGCAAGGTCAGATGCTTTATCGATTTTATGGAAGGATACTTCAGTAACCCGCCGTACTGGGATAATTTTGATTAAAACGAAAAAACCCCAGCCAATCGGCTGGGGTTTTGAGTAATGGCGGAGCGGACGGGACTCGAACCCGCGACCCCCGGCGTGACAGGCCGGTATTCTAACCAACTGAACTACCGCTCCGCAAAAGCTGTATAGTCAGAGTACTAAATTGGGTGCCTGGCAGTGACCTACTTTCACATGGCAGCTGCCACACTATCATCGGCGCGGTTGCGTTTCACTGCTGAGTTCGGCATGGAATCAGGTGGTTCCACAACGCTATGGCCGCCAGGCATAAACTGTAATTCGGAAAAAGCGTTATTTTGATGAAGAAGTCGTAGTCTCGACCTGCAAGGTCTCACACTTCTTGGGTGTTGTATGGTTAAGCCACACGGGTCATTAGTACAGGTTAGCTGCACGCCTCACAGCGCTTCCACACCCTGCCTATCAACGTCCTGGTCTCGGACGGCCCTTTAGAGGCATCAAGTACCTGGGGA
>NZ_JAWJBK010000039.1:0-19231 GCF_032842915.1 Oceanimonas sp. CAM02 | reverse complement strand
CAGGATGTGCTCACGGGTTTGCGGCATGGGGCCGTCGGTAGCAGCTACTACCAGGATAGCGCCGTCCATCTGAGCAGCACCGGTGATCATGTTTTTCACGTAGTCAGCGTGACCGGGGCAGTCAACGTGAGCGTAGTGACGGGCTTCGGTGTCGTACTCAACGTGAGAAGCGGCGATGGTGATACCACGGGCCTTTTCTTCCGGCGCGTTATCGATCTGATCGTAACCGCGGGCAGAGCCACCCATTTTCTTGGCCAGAACGGTGGTGATGGCGGCGGTCAGAGTGGTTTTACCGTGGTCAACGTGGCCGATGGTGCCAACGTTTACGTGCGGTTTCGTACGTTCAAATTTTTCTTTAGACACGGACTAGTCCTTCCTGATTTGCTCCCGCCCGGCAGGGCGGGAAGATTTAACAAAGATTAATTAACCTCGGCGGACAGCAATCACTGCCTCGGCCATGTTCGCAGGCACTTCGGCGTACTTGGCAAACTCCATGGAGTAGGAAGCACGGCCCTGAGACTGAGAACGCAGGTCGGTAGCGTAACCGAACATTTCGGACAGCGGAACCAGGGCATTGATAATCTTGCCGGTGACACCGTCTTCCATGCCTTCAATGATGCCACGGCGACGGTTCACATCACCGATAACATCACCCATGTACTCTTCCGGCGTTTCCACTTCCACCTTCATCAGCGGCTCAAGCAGAACGGGGTTACATTTCATGAAACCCTCTTTAAACGCCATTGAGCCGGCGATTTTAAAGGCCATTTCGGAAGAGTCAACATCGTGGAAGGAGCCGTCATACAGAGTAACCTTGAGGTCCTCGATGGGATAACCAGCGAGTACACCCTGCTTCATCTGCTCCTGAATGCCCTTGTCTACAGCCGGAATGAATTCCTTGGGAATCACGCCGCCCACAACGGCATTTTCAAAGGTATAGCCGGCACCTTCTTCCTGGGGCTGGATTTTAATCCAGACATGGCCAAACTGACCACGACCACCAGACTGGCGCACAAACTTGCCTTCCTGCTCCACAGACCCACGAATGGTTTCACGGTAGGAAACCTGGGGCTTGCCCACGTTGGCCTCTACCTTGAATTCGCGTTTCATGCGGTCCACGATGATGTCCAGGTGCAGCTCACCCATACCGGCAATAATGGTCTGACCAGATTCTTCATCCGTCCACACACGGAACGAAGGATCTTCCTGAGCCAGACGACCCAGGGCCAGGCCCATTTTTTCCTGGTCGGCCTTGGTTCTCGGCTCAACGGCAACGGAAATAACCGGCTCGGGGAATTCCATCCGCTCCAGAATGATGGGAGCCGCAGGTGCACACAGGGTGTCACCGGTGGTTACATCTTTCAGGCCGATGGCGGCGGCAATGTCGCCGGCACAAACGGATTTAATTTCTTCCCGTTTGTTCGCATGCATCTGTACGATACGACCAACCCGCTCGCGCTTGTTCTTCACCGGGTTCAGCACCGTATCACCGGTGTTGACCACGCCGGAATAAGCGCGGAAGAAGGTCAGGTTGCCCACAAAGGGATCCGTAGCAATTTTGAAAGCCAGCGCCGCAAAGGGCGCCGCATCGTCGGCGGCTCGGGTGTCAGGCGTTTCGCCGTCTTCCTTCACGCCGGCAATGGCAGGTACTTCCACCGGAGACGGCAGATATTCCACCACTACGTCAAGCATGGCCTGCACACCCTTGTTTTTAAACGCGGATCCACAGGTAACCAGGATGATTTCGTTGTTAAGCACACGTTGACGCAAACCAGCCTTGATTTCCGCCTCGGTCAGCTCACCGTCTTCCAGGTATTTCTCCATCAGCTCTTCGCTGGCTTCGGCAGCGGCTTCAACCAGATTCTGGTGCCACTCTTCGGCCAGTTCCTGCATGTCTTCAGGCACATCGTGGTATTCAAAGGTGGTACCGTTGTCCGCCTCATTCCAGTCAATGCCTTTCAGCTTGACCAGATCAACCACACCCTTGAAGCCTTCTTCGGCACCAATGGGCAGCTGCACCGGTACCGCCACCCCTTTCAGGCGGGTTTTGATCTGTTCGACCACCCGCAGAAAGTTGGCACCGGTACGGTCCATTTTATTGACGAAGGCAATGCGCGGAACGTGGTATTTATTGGCCTGACGCCATACCGTCTCGGACTGCGGCTGAACACCACCCACGGCGCAATACACCATAACGGCACCGTCGAGCACCCGCATGGAACGTTCTACTTCAATGGTGAAGTCAACGTGTCCGGGCGTGTCGATGATGTTGATACGATGCTGAGGGAACTGATGTTCCATACCGTCCCAGAAACAGGTTGTTGCTGCGGACGTAATGGTAATACCACGCTCCTGCTCCTGCTCCATCCAGTCCATGGTCGCCGCACCCTCGTGGGTTTCGCCGAGCTTATGGTTAACACCGGTATAGAACAGAATGCGCTCGGTAGTGGTGGTTTTACCGGCGTCTATGTGCGCGCTGATACCGATATTACGGTAACGCTCAATCGGGGTTGTACGAGCCACAATAAGATCCTCTTGCCAAGGTCGAATGTCCTTCGTGAGCCACAGAGGGCGCGGCTTGCGCCGCGCCCGCTCTCATTACCAGCGGTAGTGAGCGAAGGCCTTGTTGGCTTCGGCCATGCGGTGAACGTCTTCACGCTTCTTCACGGCAGAGCCTTTGTTTTCAGAGGCATCCATCAGCTCACCAGCCAGACGCTGGGCCATGGATTTTTCGCCACGCTTACGCGCAGCTTCTACCAGCCAGCGCATGGCCAGGGCGTTACGACGTACGGGACGCACTTCAACTGGCACCTGATAGGTGGAGCCACCTACCCGGCGGGATTTAACTTCAACAGTAGGACGAACGTTGTCCAGGGCTTCTTCAAACAGAGCCAGGTGATCTTTGCTGGTTTTGGCAGCAACGATATCCAGGGCACCGTAAACAATCTTTTCAGAAGTAGACTTCTTGCCGTCTACCATTACTACGTTTACGAATTTTGCCAGCAGCTCAGATCCGAACTTGGGATCCGGCAGAATTTTACGCTGGCCGATAACGCGACGTCTTGGCATTGCTAACTCTCCGTAGCTTCAGGATTAACCCAAAACAAAACAGGTTAAAAAAATAAATGTTTGGCCTTACTTAACGGAGAACCATTAAGCCTTGGGCTTCTTGGCACCGTACTTGGAACGGGCCTGACGACGGGCAGCAACACCTGAAGTGTCGAGCGCGCCGCGAACGGTGTGATAACGCACACCGGGAAGGTCTTTAACACGACCGCCACGGATCAGAACCACAGAGTGTTCCTGAAGGTTGTGACCTTCACCACCGATGTAGGAGTTCACTTCGAAGCCGTTGGTCAGACGAACACGGCATACTTTACGCAGTGCGGAGTTCGGCTTCTTCGGAGTGGTGGTGTATACGCGGGTGCAAACACCACGCTTTTGCGGGCAGGCTTCCAGCGCAGGCACGTTGCTTTTAGCAACGATTGCTTTACGCGGCTTGCGAACCAGCTGGTTAATAGTTGCCATTAACAGCTCCTGATAATGTCGTTCTACAGTTGAAAAAATCCATCCCCAAATGCGGGGACGCAAAATTCTATTCCTGCCCGCTGGGCAAGTCAAGATTTATACAGTTGCTCACTCTCATCGGCAGACAGTAACGGGGATGCCGGAGTCGACCGTCAAATGTCATGGACGACATTTGCCGAGCGTCCCATGGATGGGCTGGAAGCGTGTCGACGTAGATAACCCCGTTGCGGTCTGCTTTCACCACGCCGTGGGGCTGCCCTGGCTGGTCACCAGCTCAACAAAGCCAGCCATGGTCAGCGGTTTGCCGATAACGGACTCAAGGCCGCGGGCGGCCAGGTCTTCACTCATTACATGCAGACAGCCGGCATCGGCAAGAGGCTGCAACCGCTCCTGCCAGACCGGTACAGTGGCGGCAATCACGCCATCCTGCCACAGTAATAACTGATCACCGGGCTGCAGCAACTGCAGCGCCAGCTCAAGGCTCTGATGACTGAAAGGAGAGTGTTTAACGGTATGCAGCATACGTCCTCAGAAAGTCAGCCGGACATCATACTCGCCCAGCAGGCGGGTTAATTCTTCTTGCGTGCAGGCTTGCGCCTCAATGCACAAATCAGCCAGCGCAAGATTGCGCTTCATCAATGCGTCGGCACAGACATAGATATGCTCAATATCATACAGCTCCAGCAGGCCAAAAGTGGGCGCATAGTCCCTGCCATGAATAGCCGCCGGTGCCTGAGCCGATTTCAGCTGATAAACGCCATCACCGATAAAGAACACCGCCAGCTCTTCACTCAGGGCCGACGTGGCCAGCACCGCATCCAGTCCTTCCCGGCCTGCAGCACTGCCATGAGGTGGTGTATGGAAGATAAAAGCGACCTTGTTCATCAGAATTGCACCACCCTGTCTGCAGTCAGAGCCGCCTGCGCCAGCGCGCCCAGACCACTCAGTCGGAAAGGGGCAGCAACATTGCCGGTGCCCAGGCCGGCCTCTGCGGCACAACTATCGTCACACAGGCCCCGGCGCAGGGCTGCTGCCACACACAGGTCAAGGGTGAGCTGATGACGCTCGGCAAGCGTGACCCAGGCCCGGTGCACATCAAACTCGTCACTGGCGGGCTGTACCAGACGACTCCCGTTGTGTACCCCTTCCTGATAAAAAAACACACTGTCGAGCACATGACCCTGTTCCAGCACGGCACTGGCAAAGCGCAGGGCATCAGCGGCAGCCTGGCTGCCGTAGCAGGGCCCGGTGATCAAGAGGGCAAAGCGCAGAGAAGCTGGAGTCATAACGGGTATCCGTTGCTGAAAAAAGAGCGGCTCGAGCCGCTCTTGAAAGGTTACTCAACCAGAGCGATGGCTTCCACTTCCACCAGCACGTCTTTGGGCAGACGAGCTACTTCAACACAGGAACGAGCAGGCGCACCAGCGGCAAAATAACTGGCATACACTTCGTTAAAGGCCAGGAAGTTGTTCATGTCGGACAGGAAGCAGGTGGTTTTGACCACGCTGGTGGCGTCGGCACCGGCTTCCGCCAGCACGGCCATCAGATTGTCCATTACCTGCTTGGTCTGAGCCTCAATGCCGCCTTCCACCACATCCATGGTGGCCGGATCCAGCGGGATCTGACCTGAGGTATAGACCATGTTACCCACGCGGGCAGCCTGAATGTATGGGCCAATGGCAGCGGGAGCCTGATCGGTGGCAATTACGGTTTTAGTCATGGGTTCTCCTGGTTATTAGGCGATAACTCTTCATCATCGCGTTTTTTCTGTCTGATATAGAGATAGACAGTGTGTTTGGAAATGTTGAGCTTGTCCGACACCATGGCAATGGCGTCCTTGATATCGAAAATGCCCTTTTCAAACAGGGTAGTCACAATTTGCTTGTTCTTGGCATTATTGGCCACATGAGGATCGGCATTAATCGCATCTATGGTGCGTTCCACCGTCAGGGTGACCAGCTCTTCCACATTATTGCTGAAGTTTTCTGCCGAGGTTTGCGGCCGCTCATTTTCTGGCGGTAACAAGTCGCTCATCAGCTCATGCAAGGGGGCACTCAGATCCAGGTGCACACACAACAACATTAAAACCTCACCATCGCGCACCAGTTGCAGCAAGCTGCGCACTGGCGCACCAAGGCGCTGATGGGTCAGGCACAGACGCTCATTCCGGGTATGATACAGCTGACTCAGCAGCCGTTGCTCGGTCTCGCTCATGGCGGCACCAGGCTGGCGGCTGCTGCCGGCCAGATAGACGGCAACACCTTCCGGCTGATGCAGGCTGTACACGACGACTTCGCAGTGACGACCATAGAGTGTTGCTAACCCTTCGGCCAGCTGGGCATAACTCTCGGACACTCCTTGTGATGGCGTTGTCAGTGCCTTGGTAACTGTTGTATTCAATGCTTGAGCCATCCCCTGCTTCCACCCTGTTCTCTGGCTCTGATTTTCAATCGCTGATGGTGAATGTCAACTTTTTTTGAAACCAGACATGAGAACTGAACTCCAGGAATAAAAAAACCGCCTGCGGGCGGTTTTTTCTTCTAAGGCAACTGACGGATCAGGCGCGCAGGGATTTTTCACCCCGGGACACACCGCACACACCGCTGCGTACTACTTCCACCACTTCGGTAGTTTCGCTCATATTGCGTATAAAAGCGTCAAGCTTGTCACTGGTGCCCACCAGCTGCACCGTATACAAATGCGGAGTGACGTCCACAATCTGGCCCCGGAAGATGTCGGCGGTACGCTTGACTTCATCCCGGTTGGACCCGTCGGCGCGCACCTTGACCAGCACAATTTCACGCTCGATATGATCCCCGTCGGTCAGGTCGCTGACCTTAAGCACATCCACCAGCTTGTTGAGCTGCTTGGTGATCTGCTCGATCACCCGCTCGTCACCGCTGGTGACGATGGTCATGCGTGACAGGGTGGGATCCTCTGTGGGTGCCACTGTCAGGGTTTCAATGTTATAGGCCCGCTGGGAAAACAGCCCCACTACCCGGCTCAGGGCACCGGACTCGTTTTCCAGCAACAGGGAAATAATACGCCGCATCAGGTTCGCTCCGTTTTGCTTAACCACATTTCATCCATGGCTCCGGTCTTGATTTGCATGGGATACACATGCTCTTCCGGATCGATCTGAATATCCATGAATACCAGCTTGTCGGTCAGGGAGAAGCATTTCTCCAGGGCCGCGTCCAGCTCGGCCGGATCCGTGACCTTCATGCCCACATGGCCATAGGACTCGGCCAGCTTGACGAAGTCGGGCAGCGAGTCCATGTAGGAATGACTCTGACGGCCTTCATAGAACATCTTCTGCCACTGCTTCACCATGCCCAGGGCGCTGTTGTTCATGGAAATAATTTTCACCGGTATGTTGTATTGCATACAGGTGGACAGTTCCTGAATGTTCATCTGAATGGAGCCGTCACCGGTCACACACACAGACACGGCATCGGGGCAGCCCAGCTTGGCGCCCATGGCGGCAGGCAGGCCAAAGCCCATGGTGCCCAGGCCACCGGAGTTGATCCACTGGCGCGGCTTGTCGTAGGGATAGTACAGGGCGGCAAACATCTGGTGCTGACCCACATCGGAGCTGATGATGGCCTTACCTTCAGTAATGCGGTACACCGCCTCCATCACTTCCTGAGGCTTGATGTATTTATCACTTTTTTCATAACTCAGGCACTTGCGGTCACGCCACTGCTCGATCTGCGCCCACCAGTCACTCAAGGCCTGAGTATCGGGCTTAAGTCCGAGCTCACGAATGGCGTCGAGCATCTGCGCCAGCACAGCGTCGGCTGAGCCCACGATGGGAATGTGCGCAGGAATGGTTTTGGAAATAGAGGTCGGATCCACATCCACATGCACTATGGTGGCATGCGGGCAGAACTTGGCCACGTTATTGGTTACCCTGTCGTCAAAGCGGGCACCAATGGCCAGGATAAGATCCGAGTTATGCATGGTTTTGTTGGCTTCATAGGTGCCATGCATGCCCAGCATACCCACAAACTGCTTGTGCGTGCCGGGCATGACACCCAGGCCCATCAGGGTGTTGGTGACCGGCAGATTAAACTGCTCGGCTAGCTGCACCACCAGATTGCTGGCATCGGCAGTAATAGCACCGCCCCCCACATACATCACCGGGCGCTTGGCCGCGGCCAGGGCCTTCATCGCTTTTTTGATCTGCCCCTTATGGCCTGTTCCTGTGGGATTGTAGGAACGCATATCCACGCTGTCGGGGTAAACGTAAGGATGCTTTTCCTTGGGGTTCTGAATATCTTTAGGCAGATCGACTACCACCGGGCCGGGGCGACCGGATGCGGCAATGTAATAGGCCTTTTTAATGGCCAGAGGAATATCGGACGCCTTCTTGCACAAAAAACTGTGTTTCACGATAGGGCGGGAAATACCGATCATGTCGGTTTCCTGGAAGGCATCGTCACCAATATAGTGGGTTGGCACCTGGCCGGACAAGACTACCAAAGGAATAGAATCCATATAGGCAGTAGCAATACCGGTAATACAGTTGGTCGCACCCGGGCCGGACGTGACCAGCACGGTACCCACCTTGCCGGTTGCCCGTGAATAGCCATCAGCCATGTGCACGGCCGCCTGCTCGTGGCGCACCAGCACATGCTCTATTTTGCTGTTTTCAAACAAGGCATCATAGATGTCCAGTACCGAGCCTCCGGGATAACCAAACAGGTAATCTATCCCCTGGTCCTCCAGCGCTCGTACGACCATTTCTGCGCCTGATAACATCTCCATGGTAAAGCCCTCCAGGCTCTGCTCCGTTCACTTTGCCTTCCTTTAGGCAGCCGCAGGCGGGCACGCTGTGCGCACTGCTAAATGAAGGTTCTTATATTTATAAAACAACAACTTACAACAGCCAGGCTGAAGATAAGCAGAAAAAGGATGAAAAATCACCTTAACCTGCTTTAAATCCGTTGTCCACGGGGGCTTTGCAATTCTGCCTGCTCCGCCTGAAACAGCCTGCCCATGCTGCTTTGCCGGTACCAGCACCAGCCCCGGGTGCATGCTGGTGCCAGTGTTTAAAGCCTGACCGAAAAGACCTGAAAGGTCACTTAAGACAACAACAAAACAACAGCCCAACATTCAAGATAAAAAGCAAAACTATAAACAAGAATAACACTATAAACGCAGTATAAAACACTACTTAAATGCCAATATGCCGTTTATAAAAAGAGTGAAACCATACTTTCCCGGCGCAGCCAAAGTTGACAGCACCGCTGTTAATCGTTATCTGTATAGCGTTGTTAACGGATTCTTTCTGATGTGAGTGACCATGCAAAAACAAATTCAGCTACTACTACTAACCAACAAGGTGCTTTAGCGCACGGGGTTAGGCGTAGCTGGAATTTATCATTCACACAGTTTCACACTTAAAAACCCGTGCCGTCCGCACGGGTTTTTTTATTCTGCTTCGGGCGGCACGGACACACAGAGGAAAGCGACATGTCGAACCAGGTCATTTTATTCGATACCACCTTGCGGGACGGTGAACAGGCGCTTTCCGCCAGCCTGTCCGTCAAGGAAAAACTGCAGATCGCCCAGGCTCTGGAGCGCCTCGGTGTTGACGTGATGGAAGTGGGCTTTCCCATTTCCTCTCCCGGCGATTTTGAATCAGTGCAGACCATTGCCCGTCATATCAAAAACAGCCGGGTCTGCGCCCTGTCCCGAGCCCTCAAGGCCGACATCGACGCCGCCGGCGAGGCGCTGCGGGTGGCGGATCAGTTCCGTATTCACACCTTTATCTCTACCTCCGACATACATGTGCAGAGCAAGCTGCGCAAAGACTTCGACTCTGTCGTGGAAATGAGCGTGGCGGCGGTCAAGCACGCCCGGGGCTACACCGACGACGTGGAGTTCTCTTGCGAGGATGCCGGCCGCACCCCCATCGACAATCTGTGCCGCATGGTCGAGGCCGTGATCAAGGCCGGTGCCCGCACCGTAAACATTCCCGACACCGTGGGCTACACAGTGCCCAGCGAGTTTGGCGGCATTATTCAGACCCTGTTTGAGCGGGTACCCAATATTCACGAAGCCGTGATCTCCGTGCACTGCCACGACGACCTCGGCATGTCGGTAGCCAACTCTATTGCCGCCGTACAGGCAGGTGCGCGCCAGATTGAATGTACCATCAACGGCATCGGTGAGCGGGCCGGCAACTGCTCGCTGGAAGAAGTGGCCATGATCATGAAAACCCGGGGCGAATTGCTCGGGGTACATACCAATATCAAGCACCAGGAAATCTACCGGACCAGCCAGCTGGTGCGTAACCTGTGCAATATGCCGGTACAGCCCAACAAGGCCATCGTCGGTGCCAATGCCTTCTCGCACTCTTCCGGTATTCACCAGGACGGCGTACTGAAAAACAAGAACACTTACGAGATCATCACTCCCGAAAGCATTGGTTTACCCAAGAACCAGCTTAACCTGACTTCACGCTCCGGCCGCCACGTGATCAAGCACCGCATGGCTGAGATGGGCTACTCCGAGCAGGACTATGATCTCGACACCCTTTACACCAGCTTCCTCGCGCTGGCAGACCGCAAGGGCCAGGTATTCGATTACGATCTGGAAGCCCTGGTGTTCTTCAGCCAGATCCACGAAGAGCCCGAGCAGTTCAAGCTCAAGTACCTGAGCGTGCAGTCCGGCAGCAATGTCATGTCCACCGCCAGTGTACGCATGGAAGTGGGCGGCGAGATCGTTAATGAAGCCGCCGTGGGTAATGGCCCGGTAGATGCCGTGTACCAGTGCATCAACCGGGTAACCGGCTATGACATTCGCATCGACAAATACGAACTGCAAAGCAAGGGTGAAGGCAAAGATGCACTGGGTCAGGTGGACATCGTCGCCGAGTACAAGGGCCGTAAGTTCCACGGCATGGGTCTGGCCACCGATATCGTCGAGTCCTCTGCCCAGGCATTGATTCACGTGATTAACTGCATTTACCGGGCCGAGCAGGTCGCGGAAAAGAAAGAAGAAATTCAGAAAAAAATTCGTATGGAGACAGTGTGAACATGAGCGCAAGCTACAAGGTCGCGGTATTGCCGGGTGACGGCATTGGCCCGGAAGTGATGGCCGAAGCCATTCGGGTGCTGGATAAAGTGCAGGCCGAGTTCGGCCTGCAGCTGGACTACAGCCATTATGATGTGGGCGGCATCGCCATCGACAACCACGGCAGCCCCCTGCCCGCCGCCACCCTGGCCGGCTGTGAAGCCGCCGATGCCGTACTGTTCGGCTCTGTGGGCGGCCCCAAGTGGGAAAACCTGCCGCCCAATGAGCAGCCCGAGCGCGGTGCCCTGCTGCCCCTGCGCGGTCACTTCAAGCTGTTCTGCAACATGCGCCCGGCCAAGATCTACCAGGGCCTGGAAGGCTTCTCGCCGCTGCGCGCCGACATCAGTGCCCGCGGCTTTGACATAGTGTGCATGCGCGAGCTGACCGGCGGCATCTACTTCGGTCAGCCCAAGGGTCGGGAAGGTTCAGGCCCCGAAGAAAAGGCGTTCGATACCGAGGTGTATCACCGCTATGAAATTGAGCGCATCGCCCGGCTGGCATTTGAGGCGGCCCAGGGCCGTCGTGGTGTGGTGACGTCCGTCGACAAGGCCAACGTCCTGCAGGCCTCCATTCTGTGGCGGGAAGTGGTCACCGAAATCGCCAAGGATTACCCGGACGTAACCCTGAACCACATCTACATCGACAACGCCACCATGCAGCTCATTAAGGATCCGTCCCAGTTCGACGTGCTGCTGTGCTCCAACCTGTTCGGCGACATCATCTCCGACGAAATGGCGATGATCACCGGCTCCATGGGCCTGCTGCCCTCCGTCAGCCTGAACGATCAGGGCTTTGGCCTGTACGAGCCGGCCGGCGGCTCCGCTCCGGACATCGCCGGTCAGGGCATTGCCAACCCCATCGCCCAGATTTTGTCCGCCGCGCTGATGCTGCGTTACAGCTTCAAGCAGGAAGAAGCCGCACAGGCCATTGAGCGTGCCGTGGCTGAAACCCTGGCCGCCGGTTACTTTACCGGCGACCTGTACAGCGACAAGGCCGAACACCCGGTGCAGTCCACCAGTCAAATGGGCGAGCAGATCGTATCCCGCATTCGGAGAGCAAGCTAATGGCCAAGACCCTTTATCAGAAAGTATTTGATGCCCATCTGGTGCGCAATGAAGCCGGCGAAACCCCGCTGCTCTACATTGATCGCCATCTGGTACACGAAGTGACCTCGCCCCAGGCCTTTGACGGCCTGCGTGAAAAGGGCCGCAAGCTACGCCGCCCCGACCGCACCTGGGCGACCATGGATCACAACGTCTCCACCGAGACCAATGACATTGCCGCTTCCGGTGAAATGGCCCGCATCCAGATGGAAACCCTGGCCAAAAACTGTGAAGAGTTCGGCGTGCCGCTGTATGACCTGCACCACAAGTACCAGGGCATAGTGCACGTGATCGGCCCGGAGCTGGGTCTGACCCTGCCCGGCACCACCATCGTCTGTGGTGACTCCCATACCGCCACCCACGGTGCCTTTGGTGCCCTGGCGTTCGGCATCGGTACCTCAGAGGTGGAACACGTCATGGCTACCCAGACCCTGAAACAGGGCCGGGCCAAAACCATGAAGATTCAGGTCAACGGCACCCTCAACCCGGGCATCAGCGCCAAGGACGTGGTACTGGCCATTATCGGTGAAGTCGGCCACGCCGGCGGCACCGGTTATGTGGTGGAGTTCTGCGGCAGCGCCATCGAGGCGCTCTCCATGGAAGCGCGCATGACCATCTGTAACATGGCCATCGAGCTGGGTGCCAAGGCGGGCCTTATTGCCCCCGACCAGACCACCTTTGACTATCTCAAGAGCCGCCCCTTTGCCCCCGAAGGCGAGCAGTGGGAACAGGCCGTGGCCTACTGGAGCACCCTCAAGTCCGACGAAGGTGCCAAGTTTGACGCCGTGGTCGAACTCGATGGCAACGCCATTGCGCCGCAGGTGACCTGGGGCACCAACCCGGGGCAGGTGATGCCGGTGAACGGCACCATTCCGGCACCGGAAGACTTTGACGATGCCGTGGAGCGTCAGTCTGCGGTCAAGGCGCTGCAGTACATGGACATTCCTGCCGGTGGCAAGCTCACCGACGTCAAGGTTGACAAGGTGTTCATCGGCTCCTGTACCAACAGCCGCATTGAAGACTTGCGCGCCGCCGCCGCCATCGCTCAGGGGCGCAAGGTGGCCGCCGGGGTTCAGGCGCTGGTGGTGCCTGGTTCACAGCAGGTGAAGGCGCAGGCCGAAGCCGAAGGACTGGATAAAGTCTTTATCGAAGCCGGTTTCGAATGGCGTCTGCCCGGTTGCTCCATGTGTCTGGCCATGAACAACGACCGGCTGCAGCCGGGCGAGCGTTGTGCCGCCACCAGCAACCGCAACTTTGAAGGCCGTCAGGGCCGGGGTGGCCGCACCCATCTGGTGAGCCCGGCCATGGCCGCCGCCGCCGCCGTGTTCGGTCACTTTGTCGACATTCGGGATTTATAAGGGGAATAACATGAGCGGATTCAAGCAATTAACCGGTATCGCCGCCCCCCTGGATGCGGCCAACGTAGACACCGATCAGATCATTCCCAAGCAGTTTCTGCAAAAGGTGACCCGGTCCGGCTTTGGTAAGCACCTGTTTCACGACTGGCGCTTTCTGGATGACGCCGGTGAGCGGCCGAACCCGGAGTTTGTACTTAACCAGGTGCCTTACGACAAAGCCGTGATCCTGCTGGCCCGGGAAAACTTCGGCTGTGGTTCCAGCCGCGAACATGCGCCCTGGGCGCTGGCCGATTTCGGTTTGAAGGCCGTCATCGCCCCGAGCTTTGCCGATATCTTCTACGGCAACGCCATTAACAACGGCATGGTGCCGGTACGCCTGACCGACGAACAGGTCGAGAGCCTGTTCCAGCATGTGGCGGCCAGTAAGGGTGCCGAGATCACCGTGGATCTGGAAGCCTGTGAAGTGCGCGCCGGCGAGCACGCCTTTCCGTTCGAGATTGACGAGTTCCGCCGCAACTGCCTGCTGAACGGCCTCGACAACATTGGCCTGACCCTGCAGCATGCAGATCAGATTGATGCCTATGAGGCGAAGCAGCCTGCCTGGCTGTAAGCCTGATGCAAAACGCCGGCACACGCCGGCGTTTTTATTGGCTGGCCTTAATGCACATCATCAAGGTATAACGCCACCAAATCCCCTTCTTCGCTCTGCTCTACCCGCAACACTCTGGCCATGGCCATTAATGGCGGTACCTGATCGCTGGCCGAGGGCAAGACCAGCTGCCATTCCTGTCCCGGCTCACAGCGGCCGCTTTCTACCCGCATCAATACGCCTTCCGAACTGAGATTAATGCAGGTTCCCTGAATACGTTCGCTGGTAGTGGCCAGGATCACGATCGTATTCAATTGCATTCGGCTGAATAACCGTTGCTCCTTGTTGGCTGATAACATGGGCTTATCCTTTCATGGCTGGTTTCATCAGATAAATCTTCCTACAATAGCGCTCTTACCCTTTGCTATCGGGCTCGCCGGCTCAGGCAGCCATTTCGCCCCGATACTGACACTATATAACCAGGGAGTGGCCCAGTGAAAAAGACGCTGTTTGCCTTGCTGCTGGCGGCCAGCACATCGCTGGCGGCACAAACGCCGACATTAACCATCTATACCTATAGCTCATTTGCATCAGACTGGGGGCCGGGGCCGGCCATTGAAAAAAGCTTTGAATCTGAATGCGACTGTGATTTGCAGTGGGTCGCGCTGGATGATGGCGTATCCATTCTTAACCGGCTGCGGCTGGAAGGCAGCAATACCAAGGCTGATGTGGTGCTGGGGCTGGACAATAACCTGCTGCAGGCAGCAACAGAAACCGGCCTGATTGAGAAACATGGCCTTACTCCCGAGGGGCTGACCCTGCCCGGTGGCTGGAACAACCCTTATTTTCTGCCCTTTGATTATGGTTATTTCGCCTTTATCTATAATGCCGACAAGCTGAGCCAGCCACCGGCCAGCTTTGCCGAATTGCTGGAGCGCCCAGAGCTGACTTTGCTATATCAGGATCCCCGTACCAGCACGCCGGGTCAGGGCCTGCTGCTATGGGTGCAAAAACTCTATGGCGATAAGGCGCCGGAGGTATGGCAAAACCTGGCAAAACGGACCATCTCGGTCACCAAAGGCTGGAGCGAGTCCTATGGCATGTTCCTGGAAGGAGAAGCAGACATGGTACTGTCTTACACCACTTCTCCTGCTTACCATATTGAAGCCGAGCAGAAGCACCAGTATCAGGCCGCCGCCTTTGAAGAAGGCCACTACCTGCAGGTAGAAGTCGCCGGCAAGGTAAAAAGTGCCAGCCAGCCCGAGCTGGCGGACCGTTTTCTGCAATTTATGACCACTCCCGGCTTTCAGCAGCATATTGCTGCCGGCAACTGGATGTATCCGGTGATCGACACTGAACTGCCCGCCGGCTTTAATGAGCTGGTTGTGCCGGAGCGGGCGCTGAGCTTTACTCCCGAAGAAATCGCCACACAACGTAAGCAATGGTTACGTCAGTGGCTGCACGCTACCACCCGCTGATGCTGCAGCGTTACTGGTGGCTGCCGGGCATACTTGCGGTAAGTGCCATTCTGTTGCTTACCGCCGCCCCCATTGCCGCGCTGATGACGCAAGGTGACAACAATACCACTCAGGTGTTTGCCGATCCTTACCTGCGCCAGGTGATCTGGTTCAGCTTTTATCAGGCCGGGCTGTCTGCCCTGCTCAGCCTGGGGCTGGCTGTGCCGCTGGCCCAGGCCCTGTCGCGCCGGCGCTTTCCCGGCAGAAGCCTGCTGCTGCGGCTGTTCGGGCTGTCTTTGGTGCTGCCGGTCATTCTGGTGGTCTTTGGCATGGTAGCGGTGCATGGCCGTCAGGGCTGGAGTAACACTGTGCTGGAATGGCTGGGTTTTGAGCCGGTCAGCTACCTCTATGGCCTGACCGGTATTCTGCTGGCTCATGTGTTCTTTAATATGCCGCTGGCGGCACGTATTCTGCTGCAAAATATTGAAGCCATTCCTGCCAGCCACTGGCGGCTGGCCAGCCAGTTTGGCTTTAACAGCCGGCAACTGTTTCGCTGGCTGATCTGGCCGGCCATTCGCGGAGCCCTGCCGGGGCTGGCCAGCCTGATATTTATGCTATGTTTTACCAGTTTTGCCACCGTCATGGCACTGGGCGGCGGGCCTAAATCCACCACGCTGGAAGTGGCCATCTATCAGGCATTGCGTTTCGACTTTGATCTGCCGCTGGCTGGCAGCCTGGCACTGCTGCAACTGACGTTTTGCGGTGCCTTTCTGTTACTGCAATATGCCCTCAGCAAACCGCCGGAATACAGAGGCGACAGCGTCACCACCTGTCTGCGCCACGATACGCGCTGGTGGCATACCCGGCTGACCGACGGGGTGGTACTGACGGTAGCCTTGGGTATTTTTCTGCCGCCTCTGCTGGCCATCATCACCGCCGGCCTGAATCCTCGTCTGTTGTCCGCGCTGACCTCTGCCCGGCTCTGGTCGGCGCTGGGTCAGTCCGTCACCATAGCGTTAGGAGCGGGCGTGCTGTCAGTACTGCTGACCACGTCCCTGCTGCTGACCAGCCGCCATCTCAGAATACGCCGTAAGCAACGAATAGCCGCCGGGCTGATGGAAGCCACCGGGTCTGCCATTCTGGTGTTACCTGCAGTGGTGCTTTCTACCGGCCTGTTTATTATGCTGCGCAGTGTGGCCGATGTGTTTGCACTGGGCCCGCTGCTGGTGGTATTGGTGAATGCGCTGATGGCCATGCCCTATGGTCTGCGCGCTCTGCAACAGCCCATGGCGCGGGTGGCTCATCGCTACGACCGGCTATGTACCAGCCTGAATATAAGCGGTATGGATCGTCTGCGGCGGGTGGAGTGGCCGCTGCTGCGCCAACCCCTGGCTTTGGCACTGGCACTGGCCATGATGCTGTCACTGGGAGATCTGAGTGCCATAGCCCTGTTTGGCAGTCAGCAGCTGCAGACACTGCCTTGGTTGCTCTATCAGCAACTGGGCAGTTACCAGATGACCGATGCCGCCGCCACCGCCCTGGTGCTGCTGGTACTGAACCTGGCGCTGTTTCTGTTGATTGAGCGCGTATTGGGAGGAAAGCATGCTGACACTGACTAATCTGGCCGCCAGCTATCCGGAGCAAACCCAGTGCTTTTCATTGACTGCTGCCCCGGGCACCATCACTGCACTGATTGGCCCCAGTGGTGCCGGTAAGTCCACCCTGCTGGCCATGATTGGCGGCTTTGCCAGGGTCGGCTCCGGCACGCTGAGTTTTAATGGTAACAGCCTGCTGCCCCTTACCCCTGCCGAACGGCCCATAACCACCCTGTTTCAGGATAACAATTTGTTCTGGCACATGAGTGTGCAGCAAAATATTGCCATTGGCCTGAATGCAGGGCTGCGTCTGAACGAGCAGCAGCAACAACAGGTGCAAGATGTAGCCTTACGCCTTGGCATAGACGGACTGCTGAGCCGCAAGCCGGCACAGTTGTCCGGTGGCCAGCAACAGCGGGTAGGACTGGCACGCTGCCTGGTACGCAACCGCCCCGTCTTACTGCTGGATGAGCCATTTTCGGCGCTGGATCCGGCATTGCGCTATGAGCTGTTGCAACTGTTGCGAGAGCAAACCAACCGCATGCAACTGACGGTATTGATGGTAACCCACCACCCATCCGAAGCGGCCGGCGTGGCCAATCAGATGGCCTTTATTCATAATGGCCGTATTCTGGAGCTGGGTGACGGCGAGCTGCTGTCAGCCCCCCGCACAACAGAATTAAGGGCCTATCTGGGAACAACGGCGGTGATAAGGGAGGAGTAACCCTCCCTTATCACATTCCACCCCTCACTTTTTACAAATTCTCTTCAGCAAAGGACGCCAGCCGGCTGCGCATCACGCCATTCAAGTAAATATTGGCGCTGCCTTCAAAGTCCTTAAAACGCTCGACTATGTAAGTCAGCCCGGAGGTCACCGGGGTCAGATAGTTGGAGTCAATCTGTGCCAGGTTGCCCGAGCACACCAGCTTGGTTCCTTCACCACAGCGGGTAATGATGGTCTTGAGCTGAGAAGCGGTCAGGTTCTGGCATTCATCCAGCAGCACAAAGGTATTCTGGATACTGCGTCCGCGCATGAAGTTGACCGATTTGAACTGAATATTGGCCTTGCCCATGATGTAACTGAGCGAGCCGTCCATGCATTCGTCCTGCTTGTGCAGCACTTCCAGGGTATCGGTAATGGCTGCCAGCCAGGGGGCCATTTTTTCTTCTTCCGAGCCCGGCAGAAAGCCAATGCTCTCGGCAATTTCCGGCGTATTACGGGTGACAATAACGCGGTCATAAATCCCCTTTTCAATGGTCATTTCCAGCGCCGAAGCCATGGCAAGCAGGGTCTTGCCGCAACCAGCGGGACCGGTCAGGATCACCATGTCAATATGGGGATCCAGCAGCGCATCCAGGGCCATGGCCTGATAAATATTCTTGGGCTGAATACCCCAGGCCTTACGTCCCATCATGCGTTCCCGGCCCAGGTCCACAAAACGCAGCTGACCGTCAGCCTTGCTCAGCACTCTGCCCGCAAAGTCATCGGTATCATCAATCAAATACTGATTAACATGAGCGCCGGGTAGCAACTCTTCCGAAACAGTATGGATCACTTCGCGCCCATGGGTTTCACTCTGGCACTCTCCTACCCTGTCCCAGAAGCTGTTTTCCATCTGGAAAAAACCTTTGGACAGCAGGCGTATGTCGTCCACCAACTGATCGGAACGATAATCTTCAACCCGTTCAAGACCGGCACCCTTGGCCTTGAGACGCATATTAATATCCTTGGTGACCAGCACTGCTTTGCTGGTGGCATCATGTTTCTGCAGATAAAGCGCGGTATTGATGATGCGATTGTCGGCTTCATCATCAGTAAATACCGAATAGCCTTCCGGCAGATGACGATCAGAGATAATGGCGATGCGTCCCGAAGCATCATCGTCTTTCAGGCCCAGTGATACACCGGCAACAATTTCTTCCGGCGTGGCATCACGAAAGATATCTTCCAGAGTACGAATGGCTACTCTGGCGTCCCGGCTGACGTCCTTTTGTCTGTCTTTGATGCGATCCAGCTCTTCCAGCACCGTCATGGGAATGACAACATCGTGCTCTTTGAAAGAGTAAATAGAGAGAGGCTCGTGCAGCAGCACATTGGTGTCGAGAATAAAGCGTTTGCGGTCGTAGCCGTCCATAGGCGTGCTCCCCGGGCTAAGCCCTTGTCATGGTCATGGCCCAGTTAAAGCACCGAGTCATGACAGCTTTATTACGATTTAACGCTATGCCTTTTTTATCGGTTCATCAAGCTCATAAAATGCGCGGATAGCTTGACTGGCGATAAATACAACGTTTTGAGTGCAGCTTTTGGTAACAATGTGAGGTGAAACGTATTTTTCAGAAACGAAAAAAGCCCTTCACATCAGTGAAGGGCTTTCGGTATTGGGTGCCTGGCAGTGACCTACTTTCACATGGCAGCTGCCACACTATCATCGGCGCGGTTGCGTTTCACTGCTGAGTTCGGCATGGAGTCAGGTGGTTCCACAACGCTATGGCCGCCAGGCATAAAACTGTAATTCGA
>NZ_JAWJBK010000038.1:0-42129 GCF_032842915.1 Oceanimonas sp. CAM02 | reverse complement strand
TCCCCAGGTACTTGATGCCTCTAAAGGGCCGTCCGAGACCAGGACGTTGATAGGCAGGGTGTGGAAGCGCTGTGAGGCGTGCAGCTAACCTGTACTAATGACCCGTGTGGCTTAACCATACAACACCCAAGAAGTGTGAGAGACTTGCGGTCTCGAGAACAAAACAGATTCATCAAAACAGCTTTTTTCCGAATTCAAGTTTTATGCCTGGCGGCCATAGCGTTGTGGAACCACCTGACTCCATGCCGAACTCAGTAGTGAAACGCAACCGCGCCGATGATAGTGTGGCAGCTGCCATGTGAAAGTAGGTCACTGCCAGGCACCCAATAAGAAAAAGCCCTTCACTGATGTGAAGGGCTTTTTTCGTTTCTGTATTTTGTGTTTGCAGGCCCCGTTTTATACGGGGCGTATGCATTTATTGCCCGGTTAAACCGGGCCTACAAAACCTCATTATTCAGCAGCAGCTTCAGCTCAACGATACCGTCTTCCAGCTGCATTCTGGTGTTAAAGCCCAGCTTGCGGGCCAGCATCACCATGCCCCGATTCGATGGCATTGTGATACCGCTCAGGCTGTTGAGACCGCGCTGCCGGGCATAACGAATGATCTTCTCCATCAGCATACGGCCCAGTCCCACACCCTTGAGATCCGAGCGTACCAGCACAGCAAACTCGGCATCGTTATTGTCAGGATCAGAAACTGCCCGTACTACACCAAGAATGCTGCCATTACTGGCCACGGCTACAAAGGCCATTTCCCGGTCATAATCTATCTGAGTCATATGAGCCAGTTCTTCATGGCCGATCACCACATCGGCAAAGAAGCGTTTATATCTGTCTTCATCAGTAACATGGCTGACAAAATCCTGATGGGCTGGCTCATCTTCGGGGAGTATGGGCCTTAGAGTGACCGGAGTGCCATCTTTAAGCACAGTACGCTCTTCCCACTCTCTGGGGTAAGGCCGGATAGCAAGCCGGGTCTGGCCATCTCCTTCAAAGGGAGTGAGCTTCATGCTTACATCCAGTGCAATCAGTTCGCTACCGGTGGCCAGCAGCGGATGAATATCGAGGCTGACAATCTCCGGGTGGTTGATAATCAGATGAGATACCTGAGTCAGCACCCGACATACCGCCATCATATCCATGGGGTGCTGAGAGCGGTTTGCACGCACCTTGCCGCTTTTAAGCGCATTAATAACCAGATAGCGGGCCAGGGTCATGTTTAAGGGGGGTAATGCCACTGCGGCCTGCTCTTCTCCTTCCAGATCCACACCGCCGTCACCCAGCAGAATGACCGGACCAAACACGGGATCTGAGCGAACCGCTATATGCAGCTCCTGAGAGCCTGCCCGGCGCGCCATGCGCTGTACCATCAGGCCGTGTATACGAGCACTGGGGTATGCCTGCCGCACCCGGTCGAGCAGTGCATCGGCAGCCTGAGCCACCTCTGCGGCCGAACGCAGGTTGAGCACTACGCCCGACACTTCCGATTTATGCACAATATCGGGAGATCGCAGCTTGATCGCCACAGGATAACCAATTTGTTCGGCAATATGGGCTGCTTCGGTGCCGTCAGTGGCAATCCAGGTCGGCAAAACGTCAATGCCATAAGCGGCCATCAGCCGGCTCACTTCATGAGTATCGAGCTGGTTCAGTCCTTCTTCAAAAGCCTGACCAATGAGCTTGCGGACTGTGTCGCCATCACTGGGCATGTCTGAAATGGACTCGGGGGTTTCCATCAGCTGTTTTTGGTTACGTCGATATTCCACCATATGCATAAAAGCACCGGCAGCGCTTTCCGGCGTGCGATAGGTGGGAATGCCGGCTTCGGTAAAGCAACGGCGGGCTTCAAAAGCGCTGGTTTCACCGGACCAGTTGGTCAGAATATTAAAACGTTTGGCTCTGGGATGAGAGCGCAGTACTTCAATCAGCTCTTTGGCTACTTTTGTGCTGTTTACCGCAGCCGAGGGCGCGTGCATGATCAGAATGGCATCAAAATCGTCACTATCGAGCAATACCCGAAGGCTGGCCACATAGCGCTCTACTGGTGCATCACCGACGATGTCGATGGGGTTGGTGCGAGACCAGGATGGCGGCAATACGTTGTCCAGTGCCGCACGTGTTGTGTCGGTCAGGCTGGCCAGCTTGCCGCCCCGGGCCAGTAGGGTGTCGATGGCATTGATGGCCGGACCACCGCCGTTGGTGAGAATAACCAGCCGCTCGCCCCGCAGACTGTGTGAATGGTTCAGGGTTTCTACCGCGGCAAACAAGTCGTGAGTGTCGCGCACTCTCAGCATGCCGGCCCGGCGAATGGCGGCATCGTAGGCTGAGTCCATGCCCACATGGCCGCCGGTATGAATATGACCCAACTGAGCGCCAATACGGGTTTTGCCGCTTTTGACCACCAGCACAGCCTTGTTGCGGGACGCGGCACGGGCTGCAGACATAAAGGCACGGGCATCCTGCACGGCATCCATATACAGCAAAATGGAATTAGTGTGCCGGTCCCGGGACAGGTAATCGAGCAACTGAGCAAAGTCGATATCGCAGGCATCACCCAGGGAGATAAAATGAGAGAAGCCGATATCGTTATGCCGTGCCCAGTCCAGAATCGTCGCACACACCGCAGAAGATTGTGAAACAAAGGCAATTCGCCCTTTTTTGGCCGGAAAAGGGGCAAAACTCACATTTAACCCCAGATGCGGCAGTATTACTCCCATGCTGTTAGGGCCTAACAGACGCATACGGTGCTGGCGGGCGCTGGCTTTCATTTGCTCCAGCTGCTCATTAGTAGTGCCGGCAGCAAGAATAATGGCGGCTTTACAGCCCTTTTGTCCCAGTTGTTCGATAATCTCTGTATTTTTCTCTGCCGGTGTGCAGATAATGGCCAGATCAGGAACGCGCGGCAGACTGGCGATATTCGGATAAGCCATCACTCCGGCCACGGCCTCGTATTTGGGGTTAACCGGCATAACGGGGCCGCTGAAATTGCCGGCCAGCAGGTTTTTCATTACCAGTTTGCCGGCACCGTCGTCCCGGTGGGAAGCTCCGATAACGGCAATACTGGCAGGCCTGAACAGGGCATCGAGTCCTTGCTGGGGCATAGCGTCTCCTCAAAAGGGATATGTGGCACCAAACTAATATTTGAATCATATTATCAGCCTGTTATCCATTTTGTGTTGACCATGAACAAACGCCACCGGAGACTGTGATGGAAGTCTGGTTACTGTTTATTCCCGCCTGTCTTGCCCTGAATCTGACCCCCGGGCCGGATATCTTTTTTATCCTTTCTCAGGCCCTGGGTGGCCATCGTCGCGCCGGCATGCTGGCGGCGCTCGGGCTTGGGATCTCTTATCTTGGCCATACTTTGCTGGCAGTGGTGGGATTATCGGCGCTGGTGTTGCAGTCGGCTACCGCCTTTACCCTGATCAAGTATGCCGGTGCGGCTTATCTGTTCTATCTGGGCTGGAGCAGCCTGCGTCATGCCAGCAGGCTGGCGTTACCTGCCGCTGCTAATGAGCAAAGCAGCTGGCGTATTTTCAGGCAAGGGCTGACCGTGGGCCTGCTTAACCCCAAAGTAGCGCTGTTTTTCCTCGCGTTTCTGCCCCAGTTCGTCACTTTTGACGGTGGTTCGGTGCCGTTACAGTTGCTGCAACTGGGGCTGGTGTTTACTCTCACCGCCACTCTGTGCAACGGCGGCTACGGTTTGCTGGGGCAGCGGCTGCAGCGCAGCCTGGCAGGCCGGGAGCGTTTTTCCGTTTATCTGGGCCGGATCTCGGGAATACTGATGATGGTACTGGGTGCCCGGCTGGCACTAAGTCGCTGATTCAGCCAAACAGCCGCTCGCGGAACATGAAGAACACGGCACCCAGCAGGCAGAGCCCGGCCCAGACAAAGTCCATACGAAAGGGCTCTTTCAGGTAGAGTATGGAAAAGGGCACGAATACCGACAGGGTGATCACCTCCTGCAGGATCTTGAGCTGACCCACATTGACCACCTGAGCGCCAATGCGGTTGGCCGGCACCTGCAGCAGGTATTCGAACAGGGCGATACCCCAGCTGACCAGGGCGGCCCAGATCCAGGAGCTGTGCTGCATATTTTTCAGATGCCCGTACCAGGCAAACGTCATGAAAATGTTGCTGAGGATCAGCAGACTGATGGTAATGGCCAGTGGCGGCATAAGGACTCTCCGTGAACAGGGCCGGCGAATTATTATACCGGGCTGATTCTGGCGCAAGCCGTAACCGGGCTATTTATTACTGCCTCTTAACTTGCCTGGCACCTCGGAGGTAAACTAGCTGCAGACACTGTAGCAAAGGATTACCTATGTCATTTCCGACCATTGAGGATTATGTCGGCAACACGCCGCTGGTGCGCCTGCAGCGTATGACCAATCACACCAACAGTTGTGTGCTGGTCAAGCTGGAAGGCAATAACCCGGCTGGCTCGGTAAAAGACAGACCGGCCCTGAACATGATTCAGCAGGCCGAGCTGCGCGGTATCATCAAGCCTGGCGATACCCTGATTGAAGCCACCAGCGGCAACACCGGCATCGCCCTGGCCATGGCTGCCGCCATCAAGGGCTACAAAATGGTGCTGATCATGCCCGACAACTCCACCGAAGAGCGCAAGGCCTCCATGCGCGCCTATGGTGCCGAGCTTATTCTGGTGAGCCAGGCAGAAGGCATGGAAGGCGCCCGGGATCTGGCGGAACAAATGGCCGCCGAAGGCAAGGGCGTGATCCTTGACCAGTTCAACAACCCGGACAACCCGCAAGCCCACCTGCTCTCCACCGGCCCCGAGATCTGGCAACAAACCGACGGCCGTATTACCCACTTTGTTTCCAGCATGGGCACCACCGGCACCATCATGGGCGTGTCCCAATACCTCAAGGCGCAGAACCCGGAGGTGCAGATTGTGGGCCTGCAGCCCTGCGAAGGCAGCCATATTCCGGGAATTCGGCGCTGGCCCGAGGCCTATCTGCCAGGCATCTTTGACAAAAGCCGGGTGGATTCGGTGCTGGATATCAGCGAAGAAGAAGCTAAGGCTACCATGCTGCGCCTGGCACGAGAGGAAGGCATTTTCTGCGGCGTCAGCTCCGGCGGTGCCGTGGCCGGCGCGCTGAAACTGGCGGAGCAAGTGGATAACGCCGTGATTGTGGCTATTGTCTGCGATCGGGGCGACCGCTACCTGTCATCGGGTGTGTTTAACGGATAAAAACCGGGATTGGTGATCAGGGACCGGGGATTAGAAAACGTCTCTGCCAGTCCCCAGTCACGAATCCCTAATCCCTCTTTTGATCCTTTCAGGCCGATAACGCCAGCTTGCTTTCGCTGAGCTGGCGGTCACCGGCGTAGAGGCGGCCTTGCTGGCCACCCAGATACAGAGTCTGGCCCCGCGCCACATTACTCAGCTGATGCTGGGGCAGTTCGGCTTCCAGCAGCGGGCCCGGCCAGCCGGCGGGCTCGAGCTCCAGGTGCACCAGGGCACCGCGAGGGTTAACGTCGGTGACCCGCACCGGCAGTGGATGGCTGCTGCTTGCCTCGGCCTGCAGGCCTATCTCGTGGGGGCGAAGATACCAGCTGGCAGCGCCGTTATGCTGCGTCGCCGCCGGCAGTGCCAGGCCATGTTCGCCCACGCGAAAACGGCCATCCGCCAGCTCGCCGTCGATTTTGGCCACCTCGCCCAGAAACTCCAGCACAAAGCGGCTGGCGGGCTGCTGCCAGACGGTGTTGGGGCTGCCAATCTGCTCAATGCGGCCCTGGCTCATCACCACCACCTGATCCGACACATCCAGCGCCTCTTCCTGATCGTGAGTCACGAATACACTGGTAAAGTGCAGATCGTCGTGCAGCCGGCGCAGCCAGCGGCGCAGATCCTTGCGCACCTGCGCATCCAGGGCACCAAAGGGCTCGTCCAGCAGCAGCACCCGTGGCTCCACCGCCAGCGCCCGGGCCAGCGCCACCCGCTGGCGCTGGCCACCGGACAGCTGGGACGGAAAGCGGTCGGCCAGGTGCGACAGCTGGATCATTTCCAGCAGCTTGCCCACCCGGATTTTGATCTCGGCGGCGGACGGACGCTCTTTCTTTGGTTTAATGGTCAGACCAAAGGCGATGTTGTCGAACACCGTCATATGGCGGAACAGGGCGTAATGCTGAAACACAAAGCCTACCTTGCGATCCCGGGCGTGCAGCCCGGTCACTTCGGTGCCGCTGAAGTGAATGCGGCCGGCATTGGCCTGCTCCAGCCCGGCAATAATGCGCAGCAGCGTAGTCTTGCCCGAGCCCGACGGCCCCAGCAGACCCACCAGCTGACCGCTGGGCAGATCCAGATTGATATCGTGCAGTACTCGGGTCTTGCCAAAGGACTTTTGAATGCCGTCAATGCGAATGCTCATGCCGGTTACTCCTGTTCACTGGCGTTGTGCAGACGCCACTCGAGATAAGATTTAATCATCAGGGTGACCACTGCCATCAGCGTCAGCAGGGCGGCGGCGGTAAAGGCACCCACGGCGTTATAGTCCTGATGCAGCAGCTCCACATGCAGGGGCAGGGTATTGGTTTCACCGCGAATGCCGCCGGACACCACAGACACGGCCCCAAATTCGCCCACCGCCCGGGCATTGGTGAGGATCACGCCATAAAGCAGCGCCCAGCGAATATTGGGCAGAGTGACCTTACGGAACAGCTGCCAGCCGCTGGCACCCAGCAGCACGGCGGCCTCTTCCGAGTCGGTGCCCTGGCTGCTCATCAGCGGCACCAGCTCGCGCACCACAAAGGGGCAGGTTACGAACACCGTCACCATCACAATGCCGGGCCAGGCAAACATCAGCTGCATATCGTGGCTGTCGAGCCAGCCGCCCACCGGGCCGTTTACGCCGTACATCAGCAGATAAAGCAGGCCGGCCACCACAGGTGACACCGCAAAGGGCACGTCCATCAGGGTCAGCAGCAGCTGACGGCCGGGAAAGCGAAAGCGGGTGACCAGCCAGGCCAGCAGGGTGCCAAACACCAGGTTGATGGGCACGGTAATGGCCGCCACCATCAGGGTCAGGCCAATGGCGTGCAGCATGTCGGGCTCAGCCAGGTTGTCAATCACACCACCCACACCGGCGGCCAGCGCGCCGGCAAAGATGGCAATCATCGGCACCACCAGCAACAGCAGGGTCAGTACCACGCCGGTGCCAATCAGCAGCCAGCGGCCCCAGGGGCGGGAAGCCCTGAGCGTGAGCGTCTGTTCCATCAGGCGTTACCTCGAATGCGGCGCATAAAGCGGCTTTGCAGAGTGTTGATGGTAAACAGCAGCACAAACGAGGCCAGCAGCACCAGGCTGGCAATGGCGCTGGCGGCGGCATAGTCGAACTCCTGCAGCCGAATAAAGATCATCAGCGAAGTGATTTCGGTCTGCCAGGGCATGTTGCCGGCAATAAAGATGACGGCGCCAAACTCCCCCAGACTGCGGGTAAATGACAGCGCAGTGCCGGTAAACAGCGCCGGCCGCAGCTCGGGCAGCACCACGCGAGTAAAGGCCTGCCAGGGGCTGGCCCCCAGGGTGGCGGCGGCTTCTTCATATTCCGGGCCCAGGTCTTCCAGCACCGGCTGCACGGTGCGCACCACAAAGGGCACGCTGGTAAACACCATGGCCACCACTATGCCCACCCAGGTGTAGGACACCTTGATACCCAGCTCTGCCAGCCAGGCACCGTACCAGCCATTGGTGGCAAACAGCGAGGCCAGGGTCAGGCCTGCCACCGCCGTGGGCAGAGCAAAGGGCAGGTCCATCAGGCCGTCGAGCAGGGCCCGGCCGGGAAAACGGTAGCGGGTGAGGATCCAGGCCATCAGCAGGCCAAAGGCCATGTTGAACAGGCTGGCCACGGCGGCGGCGCTGAGGGTCACCTTGTAGGTAGCCACCACCCGCGGGTCTGTCACCACCTGCCAATATTGCTCCCAGCCCATCTGGCTGGTGTTCATCACTAGCCCGGTGAGCGGCAGCAATATGATCAGGCTGACGAACAGCAGGCTGGTGCCCAGGCTCAGGGTAAAGCCCGGCAGCACCCGCCTGGAAGCACCCAGCAACGCCGCCATGGCTTAGCGGGCCTCGGCTTGCAGCTGATCCAGGCTGCCGCCGTTAGCAAAGTGATCCTGCATGGCCTGCTCCCAGCCACCAAAGATCTCTTCCACGGTAAACAGCTCGGTGGCCGGGAACTGATCGGCCACTTCGGCGGCCACTTCTTCGTTATGCACCCGGTAGTTGTAGCTGGCCAGAATGCGCTGGGCCTCTGGGGTGTAGAGGAACTCCAGATAGGCTTTGGCGGCGCCGGCGGTGTCGTTACGCTCCACGTTGCGGTCAATCCAGGTCACCGGAAACTCGGCCAGCACATCCACCGGCGGTACCACCCGCTCAAAGGCCTGATCCGGGTACTGGGCGATAATGTTGTTCACTTCCGATTCAAAGGTGATCAGCACATCACCAATGCCCCGATCCACAAAGGTGGTGGTGGCACCGCGACCGCCGGTGTCGAACACGGCAACCTGTTTCACCAGCTTGCCCATGTGCTCGCGAATCTTGGCGTCGTTGCCATCAAAGGCCTTGTGAGCGGCACCCCAGGCGGCCAGATAGGTATAACGGCCATTGCCGGAGGTTTTCGGGTTGGGGAACACCAGTTGCACGTCTTCCCGGGTCAGGTCATCCCAGTCTGCGATCTGCTTGGGGTTATCCTTGCGCACCAGAAACGCCATGGTGGAGTAGTAAGGAGAGCTGTCGTTGGGCAGGCGGGCCTTCCAGTCTTCGGGGATCAGCTTGCCCTTCTGGTGCAGCACGTCCACGTCTGTGGTCTGGTTATAGGTCACCACATCGGCGCGCAGGCCCTGCAAAATGGCCTGGGCCTGGCGGGACGAGCCGGCGTGAGACTGTTTGATCTCCAGGGTCTCACCGGTTTGCTCCTGCCAGTGTTTTACGAACACCGGGTTGATTTCAGCAAACAGCTCGCGGGCGATGTCATAGCTGCTGTTCAGCAGCTCCTTGGCCTGCAGCGGCAGGGCGGTAGCACTGATGCCGGCAGCAAATAGCACGGAAGCCAGAAGGGATTTGCGCATGATTCAACTCCAAACAAAAATGAAGAAACTGTAATCGATTCTAATATGCGCAAAAGATATTTAAACCATCTTTGATAGTTTCTTTTGGAATATATAAGCAAGGGTGGATATAAGGGACAAAAAAGGCCTGCATGTGCAGGCCTTTTCAGTATCAGAATTCCGCTCAGGAAGCGGGTTTTTCCTGCTTCTCCGGTACCAGCGGAATAGCCGGTTTGGCGATCAGCGAGCGGGTGTCCTCGATAGCCTCGGTCAGGATCACCTGAATGCGCTGGCCCAGCTCGTATACCGGCTGCTTGTCGAGATAGACGCGGCCGTCGTCCCAGCTGCATTCCAGCCGATCCCGGTTGGGCAGGATCAGGGAGGACGGCATAAACACCACGGCACCGTTTTCCTGCAGGCGCAGCTTCACGCCGCCGCGGCCGATGTCGATAATCTCGGCATCAAACACATGGCCGCCAGCCACCGCCGGCTGCAGATAGCGCACATACAGCCAGTCGGCAATGTCGCGCTCGGCACGGCGGTGCATGCGGCGTTGCTCCGAGAGGTGCACGGCCAGCTCGGCGTTGGGCGCGTGAGCATCGTGGGCCTTCTCGGCCAGAATGGCCTTGATCAGCCGGTGGTTGATGATGTCGCCGTATTTACGAATGGGCGAGGTCCAGGTGGCGTAGGCGTCCAGACCCAGGCCGTAGTGCTCACCCGGAGCCGTACTCATGGCGGCGTAAGACTGGAAGCGGCGCACCCGGTTGTCCAGATAGCTGGTGTCGCGGCTATCCAGCCAGCGGCGCAGCTCACAGAAACCTTCCAGGGTGGTGATTCTGTCGAGGTCTACCGGTGCATCATGCTCTTTCAGCAGTTCCTGCAGCTGGGCCAGTTTTTCTTCATCAAAGCCGGCGTGCACGTTGAATACACCGGTGCCGCAGTGTTTGGTCAGCCAGTTGCCGCAGGCCAGGTTGGCGGCAATCATCGACTCTTCCACCATCAGGTTGGCAATGCGGCGGTGATCGGCGTGAATGGCCACCACGTTGCTGGCATCGTCCAGTTCAAAACGGAAGTCGGGGCGGTCCGGGAACACAATGGCGTGAGTGCTGCGCCAGTTGTTGCGGGCCAGGGTCATGGTGTTCAGCTCGCGCAACTGCTCGGCAATCACTTCGCTTTCGGGCTGCCAGTCGCCGGTGCCTTCAATCCAGTCGGAGACCTTGTTATAGGCCAGGCGGGCGTGGGAGCGAATGCGGGCGGCAAAAAAGTCGGCGTTGTCGGCCACTTTGCCGTCGGCGTTAATATGAATGCGGGCGCAAAGGGCGTGGCGATCTTCGCCTTCCTTCAGGGAGCACAGCTCGTCGGCCAGGGTGCGCGGCAGCATGGGAATGTTGCGGCCCGGCAAATACACGGTAAAGGCGCGCTCGGCGGCTACTTTGTCCATGTCGCTGTCGTGGGCTACATAAGCGGTGGGATCGGCAATGGCCACCAGCAACTCCCAGCCGCCGTCATCCAGCTTTTTCACGCTCAAAGCGTCGTCCATATCCTGAGTGGACTCGCTGTCGATGGTGAAAAAGGGCACTTCGGTCAGGTTCTGGCGGGGCAGAGTGTCGTCCAGCAGCTCCCACTGTTCCCGGTCCTGAGGGGCCTGGTTGGCCAGGCTATTGCGGGCCAGCACCACCCACCAGGGGGCAATGGGGTCTTCCACGCCGGCAATCACTTCCACCACATCAGCAAAAAAGCCATTGTCTTTCAGGGCGTGACGCTTGAGATCCGCCAGCACCCAGTCGCCATCTTTCAGGTCCTTGTCGTTCATCCCCTTGATGGTGCGAGCCTTGATGGCGTCTTTCATCAGCGGGTGATCGGGCACAATATTGAGCCGGTCACGGAACCACTTCACCCGGGCCACAAAGCGGGTCAGGCCGGGCTCGATCAGGGTCTCGGGCTCCACCATCTCCTTGTCGTTCTCGGTGCGCAGCACGGCGGTAATGTGATCGCCATGCATCACCTTTTTCATGTGAGGGGGCGGAATGAAATAGCTTTCCTTGTCACTGACTTCGAGAAAGCCGAAGCCCTTGGAGGTGCCTTTGACCATGCCTTCCTTGGTGGGAAGGGTGTCGCGGATTTGTTGCTTGAGCTGAGCCAGCAGGGGATTGTCTTGAAACATGTGTTTGGGAACCTGTCGAAATATCGGCCTGACTATACGGATTTACCCGCATAATGCCAAGAAAACCTTGCCTTTTGCACCAATTTGGTGCGCATTTTATGGCGGTTTTATAAACAGTCCGGGCCGTAAATCAGGGTGAGGTTTTGCGCCTGCGGCTGCCCTTCCGTATTCACGCCGTTGTGCAGCAAATAACGCAGGCCGTCGACCTGAGCCGGGCTGTCCGGTGTCAGCTCCCCCGCCAGTTGTGCAATATGCTGATTGGCCAGGCCGCTTTCCAGATTGCCCGCCAGCATCACCTGCAGCCCTTGCGCTAGTGCCGTATTGGCCCATTGCCGGCACAGAGGCGGCTCGCCCAGCAGGGAGGGGCGCAGTACCAGTGCTTTCAGCCCTTCAAACACCGCCGGGAGTTTACCGCCACAGCGATCAGCACTGATGGCCACCGGCCAGCCATGTCGTTGGGCAAGCGTCTGAGTGTCGGCCGCGCTGGCACCGGGGTCCAGCAGCCAGTCGGTAGCGCGGCCACCGGTATGTCGCCACAGTTCAGCCAGCTGTACTTCGCTGAGCCGGCCGCCGGCATCCAGCACCAGCCTGAGGCCGGGCACCAGAATGGACAGCTCGCGCACCAGGCCGGCGTCAAGCTGCACATCGCCGGTCAGGGTCAGCCAGGCTTGAACAGGGTGCTCCCTGCGGCAGCGCCAGGCACGAATAATGGCTTCGCGCTCGCCTTCCAGCAGCGGCAGGCTGGGAGCGGGTGCTGCTGTGAGTGGCGTGAGCGCGCAACCCAGTCCAAAGCGCACCCAGGGTGAGGTGGCTGTATGCTCAAGGCCTTGTTCCAGCCGCGCGCAGGCGGTCAGCAGTTCGGTTTCTGTTGCTGCTATATCGGCGGTGACCGGGGGTGCCACCTCGCCCCAGTGACCGTTAATACATATATACAAGCCACGGCGGCGGCGCACGGCAACGCCGTCGATCACTTTTTCTTTGGTCAGCGGCAGGGCATAACGATATACGGAAACAGACATAAACAGGCGCTCTCATACTTATTTTCACATAAAGGTAACATGCCGACACAGTAAGCAACAGCGGTGTTTATTGAGTATCATGGAGCGCTTTATATAAGCGGAATTGTGTTTGTGATGCCCCTGAACATCTGGCTGCTGGCCATTCGGCCCAAAACCCTGCCGCTGGCGGTGGCTTCCATTGTGTTGGGAGCCGCCAGTGCCGGCACTGTAAATGTTGGTGTGCTGGCCCTGGCCCTGCTCACGGCCTTGTTACTGCAGATTCTGTCGAATCTGGCCAACGATTACGGTGACGGTCTGCGTGGCACAGATGGCCATGAGCGCACCGGCCCGGTACGAGTGCTGGCCTCGGGGCAAGTGTCGGTGGCTCAGCTGCGCCGGGCCATAGTAGTGGTGATTTTACTGGCTCTGACAAGCGGACTGGCGCTGCTGACCCTGGCGTTGGGTCACGACCTTGCCGCCTGGCTGGGCTTTTTGCTGCTGGGGGCATTATCTGTGCTGGCGGCGCTGGGCTACACCCTGGGCCGGCGGCCCTATGGTTATTCCGGGCTGGGCGATGCGGCAGTATTTGTGTTCTTTGGTCCGGTGGCGGTGCTGGGCACTGGCTGGCTGATGCGGCCGGAGCTTGCCGCTGCCGGCAGCTGGGCGGCGCTGGTGGCAGGCTTGCTGTCGATGGCGGTGCTCAATATCAACAATATTCGTGACCTGGCGGGTGATGCTCAGGCGGGCAAACACACGCTTGCTTTACGGCTGGGGCTGCCCCGGGCACGGGCCTGGCAGGCCGGGCTGCTGGCGTTGGCGGTGCTGGCAGCCGAACGGCTGATGACCGGCTGGGGGTATCTGGCGCTGCTGGGGCTGTGGCCGCTTGCCCAAGGGCTGAAGCTGGTGCTGACCCGGGAAGGCACCGAGCTGAACCGGGCACTGGCGCTCACTGCCAAAGGTACCCTGATTCTGACCGTGGGTCTGGCATTGGGGCTGGTAACGTCCTGAGTGGTTTATGCAAAAAAGTAACGGCCCGGTGCCATTTTGGCTGTTGCCTGGCAATGAATCATCTTTGCTTTTGTGAACTCGGTCTGGTTATACTGCGACCATCTTGTCGGAGTGCCCTCATGGGGCTGAGACCGCGAAAGCGGGATCCGTTGAACCTGATCAGGCTAATACCTGCGAAGGGAAGCAAGTAAAGAACCCGCCACCGGATGTAGGCAGTTCTTTATCAACACTCCCGACAAGCATTTCACCAAATGGACGCAAAAGTGAGATTGCTATGTCAACAAAAGTAAACCGTCGTGAAGTTCGCAGCCAGGCCCAGGAATATATTCACAACCTGAAGGGCGAACCCTTTCCGAATTCCTCCCGCATTTATCTCGACGGCTCACGCCCCGACATAAAAGTCGCCATGCGCGAAATCGCCCTGGCCGACAGCTACAAGGGCGGCACTGAAGAAAACCCGATTTTCGAGCCCAACGATCCGGTACCGGTATACGATACCTCAGGTGCCTATGGTGATCCCGAGTCTGAAATTGATGTGCGCAAGGGTCTGCACCAGCTGCGCCGGGACTGGATTCTGGAGCGTAACGACACCGTAGAGCTGGAAAGCGTCACCTCCGAGTTTACTCAGCAGCGCATGGCCGACGATGGCCTGGATCACCTGCGCTTTGAGCACCTGCCCAAGCCGCGCAAGGCCAAGGCCGGTCAGTGCGTGACCCAGATGCACTACGCCCGCAAAGGCATTATCACTCCCGAGATGGAATACATCGCCATTCGCGAAAACATGGGCCGTGAGCGGGTGCGGGACGAACTGCTGCTCAGGCAGCACAAGGGCGAGAGCTTTGGTGCCAATCTGCCGGAAAACATCACCCCAGAATTTGTGCGCAAGGAAGTGGCCGAAGGCCGCGCCATCATTCCCGCCAACATCAACCACCCGGAAGCCGAGCCCATGATCATCGGCCGCAACTTCCTGGTGAAGATCAACGCCAACATCGGCAACTCGGCAGTGACCTCTTCCATTGAAGAAGAAGTGGAAAAACTGGTGTGGTCCACCCGCTGGGGTGCCGACACCGTCATGGATCTGTCCACCGGCCGCTACATTCACGAAACCCGTGAGTGGATTTTGCGCAACAGCCCGGTTCCCATCGGCACCGTGCCCATCTACCAGGCCCTGGAAAAAGTGAACGGCGTGGCCGAAGACCTGAACTGGGAAGTGTTCCGCGACACTCTGATCGAGCAGGCCGAGCAGGGCGTGGACTACTTCACCATTCACGCCGGCGTGCTGCTGCGCTATGTGCCCATGACCGCCAAGCGGGTGACCGGCATTGTGTCCCGCGGTGGCTCCATCATGGCCAAGTGGTGCCTCACTCACCACAAGGAAAGCTTCCTCTACGAGAACTTCCGTGAAATCTGTGAAATCTGTGCCGCTTACGATGTGTCCCTGTCACTGGGTGACGGCATGCGTCCGGGCTCGGTGGCCGATGCCAACGACGAGGCTCAGTTCGCCGAACTGCATACGCTGGGTGAGCTGACCAAGATCGCCTGGGAATACGACGTGCAGGTGATCATTGAAGGCCCGGGTCACATTCCCATGCACATGATCAAGCGCAACATGGAAGAGCAACTCGAGCACTGCCACGAAGCGCCTTTCTATACCCTTGGCCCGCTGACCACCGACATCGCCCCGGGTTACGACCACTTCACCTCTGGTATCGGTGCGGCGCTGATCGGCTGGTACGGCTGTGCCATGCTCTGTTACGTTACTCCCAAGGAGCACTTGGGGCTGCCCAACAAGGAAGACGTGAAGCAGGGTCTGATCACCTACAAGATCGCCGCCCATGCCGCCGATCTGGCCAAGGGCCACCCGGGCGCGCAAATTCGTGACAACGCCATGTCCAAGGCGCGTTTCGAGTTTCGCTGGCACGATCAGTTCAACCTGGCGCTGGATCCGGAAACCGCCCGGGAATATCACGACGAAACCCTGCCTCAGGAATCGGGCAAGGTGGCGCACTTCTGCTCCATGTGCGGACCCAAGTTCTGCTCCATGAAGATCACTCAGGACGTGCGCGACTACGCCGCCAGCCTGGAAAACAACATAGCAGTGCAGCTGGTGGGTATGGACGGCCAGCCTGAAATCGTACAGGCCGGCATGGCGAAAATGTCGGAAGAATTCAAGAAACGCGGCGGTGAGCTCTATCACCAGGCCGATAAACTGGAGCAAGAAACTCTATGACCAAACCCATCGTCTGGACCATAGCCGGTTCCGACTCGGGTGGCGGAGCCGGCATTCAGGCCGATCTGCACACCATTCATGCACTGGGCGGCCACGGCTGCTCAGTCATCTCCGCCATTACCGCTCAGAACTCGGTGTCGGTATCCATGGTGGAGCCGGTATTGATGCAGGCCTTTACCAGCCAGCTGGTTTCTCTGTCTACCGATATGCAGGCCGCCGCCATCAAGGTGGGCCTGCTGCCGGGCGGACTGCGCGCCGAGGTGCTGGCGCGCTACCTCAAGGAATATCGCCGCCAGTGGCAGCCTTATGTGGTGCTGGATCCGGTGGCCATTGCCAGCACCGGTCAGTCCATGGCAGAAGCCAACCTGCTGCCGGCCATCAAGGCTGATCTGCTGCCGGAAGTGGACCTGATCACCCCCAACGCCGTTGAGCTGGAAGCCTTGTCGGGCATAACGCCCGACTCACCTCAGGCACTGCGTGCCGGTGCTGCCGCCCTGCGGGAAATGGGCGTAGGTGCTGTGCTGGTCAAGGGCGGCCATCTCGGCTGGACCGGCGACCAGTCCATCGACTTCTACAGTGACGGCGAGCGGGAAATCTGGCTGGCCAGCCCGCGCCTCGACACGCAGCACGGTCATGGCACCGGCTGTACCTTGTCCTCCGCCATTGCCACCGCCATGGCGCTGGATTATCCCATCGAGGATGCTCTGGTATTGGCCAAGGCCTACGTTAATCAGGGCCTGAAAGCCGCCGAAGGCATTGGTGCCGGTGCCGGTCCGGTGGCCCATCTGGGCTGGCCCACCAATCTGGATGACTTTCCTGCCGTGGTCATGCCCGGCAGCCCGCTGGCCGGGCAGCTGGGTATTGAAGGTCCGCACCCGAATGGCGCTTTTGCCGCCATGGACACCAACAAGCTCGGTCTGTACCCGGTGGTGACCACGGTTGCCTGGCTGGAGCGACTGCTGGAGCAGGGGGTTCGCACCCTGCAACTGCGCATCAAGGACAAGACCGATGCCGAGGTGGAAGCCGATATCAAGGCCGCGGTGGAGCTGGGCAAGCGTTATAACGCCCGGTTGTTTATCAACGATTACTGGCGGCTGGCCATTCAGCATGGTGCCTATGGTGTGCATCTGGGTCAGGAAGACATTGAAGTGGCGGATCTGGAAGCCATTCGGGTTGCCGGCCTCAAGCTGGGGCTGTCTACCCACGGCTATTACGAGATGCTGCGGGCCCGGGAGCTGCAGCCGTCTTATCTGGCGCTGGGGCATATTTTCCCTACCCGCACCAAAGACATGCCGTCCCGCCCGCAGGGCCTGGAGCGGCTTCATCGCTATGTGGCACTGATGCAGGACGAGTTCCCGCTGGTGGCCATTGGTGGCATCAGCAAGGACAGAGTGCCGCTGGTGGCGGAAACCGGCGTCGGCAGCATTGCACTGGTCACCGCCATTACCGAGGCGGCGGATCCGGATGCAGCCACGCAGGAACTGCTGCACATGGTGGAGGGCTAATCATGCTCAGCGATAGCGAATTCATGCGATACAGCCGGCATCTGCTGCTGGAAGAGGTGGGCGAGGAAGGTCAGCTCAGGCTGAAAAACGCCTCCGTGCTCATTGTGGGCCTGGGCGGGCTGGGCTCGCCGGCCTCTCAATATCTGGCGGCAGCCGGTGTGGGCACCCTCTGGCTGGCCGACTTCGATCAGATTGAGGTCAGCAACCTGCAGCGCCAGACCCTGTATGACGTCGACAGCCTGAAAATGGCCAAGGCCGAAGTGGCCCGGGAAAAGCTGCAAAAGCTCAACCCCGAGGTCGAGCTGGTGGCGGTGAATCAGAAAATGGACGAGCACAGTCTGGCCGGCTTTGTGGCCGAGGCAGACCTGGTGCTGGACTGCACCGACAACATGACGGTGCGCCAGGCTCTGAACGCCGCCTGCTACGCCGAGGGCAAGCCCCTGCTGGTGGGCGCGGCCATTCGCTTTGAAGGCCAGTTGCTGGCGCTGGATCCGTCCCGCGAGCATGGATGCTATCGCTGCCTGTATGGCCCTGAAATGGAAGAACGGCTGACCTGCAGCAACGCCGGTGTGATTGGCCCCGTGGTGGGCACCATCGGTTTGTTGCAGGCACTGGAAGCCATCAAGTATTTAGCCGGCACCGGCACTGTGCCCTGGGGTGAGCTCAAGCTGTTTGATGCCAAGGCCCACCGCTGGCACAGCCTTCGAGTGCCCAAGGACCCGGCCTGCCCGGTATGTGGAATCAAGGGGAGTGAGAACTGATGCACATAATTCTGAACGACGAACAACACCCGCTGACCGAGGGGACCACCCTGGCGCAGCTGCTGACCGAACTGGAGCAGGACAAACCCGGTGTGGCGGTGGCACTCAACCGTGAAGTGGTGGCACGCAGCCAGTGGGCGGAGCGTCAGCTTGCACCCAACGACAACATTACCCTGTTCCACGCCATTGCCGGAGGCTGATATGAGTCTGAAAATCGCCGATAAAACCTTTGAATCCCGTTTGTTTACCGGCACCGGCAAATATGCCAACGGCAAGCAGATGCAGCAGTCACTCACGGCCTCCGGCTCGCAGCTGGTGACCATGGCGCTGAAGCGTCTGGATCTGAAAAACCGTACCGATGACATTTTGCCGCCGCTGCTGGAAATGGGGGTGAACCTGCTGCCCAACACCTCCGGTGCCAAAGACGCAGACGAAGCCCTGTTCGCCGCCCGTCTGGCCCGGGAGGCCCTGGGCACCCACTGGCTCAAGCTGGAAATTCACCCGGATCCCAAGTACCTGCTGCCCGATCCCATTGAAACCCTCAAGGCTGCCGAGCAGCTGGTGAAGGAAGGTTTTGTGGTGCTGCCCTATTGCGGTGCTGATCCTGTGCTGTGCAAGCGGCTGGAAGAAGTGGGCTGTGCCGCCGTCATGCCGCTGGGTGCGCCCATTGGCTCCAACAAGGGTCTGGTCACTCACGACTTCCTCGAAATCATCATTGAGCAGAGCACTGTGCCTGTGGTGGTGGATGCGGGCATAGGTGCCCCCAGCCACGCTGCCTACGCCATGGAGCTGGGTGCCGACGCCGTGCTGGTGAACACCGCCATTGCCGTGGCCGGTGACCCGGTTGCCATGGGCGATGCCTTCCGCCGAGCGGTGATTGCCGGTCGCATGGGCTATGAAGCCGGTCTGGCCGGGCAAAGCCGGCAGGCTCAGGCGTCCAGTCCGCTGACGTCCTTCCTGGAGACCTTATGAGTTTCTTCGATGTCTGGTCATCCATGGACTGGGATGACATCAAAATGACCATCTACAGCAAGCGCGCCGCCGATGTGGAGCGGGCGCTGGCCAAGCCGAAGCGGGATTTGAACGACTTTATGGCGCTGATCTCGCCGGCGGCGGAGCCCTATCTAGAGCAAATGGCGCAGCAGTCTTATCAGCTGACCCGGCAGCGCTTTGGCAACACAGTGGGTTTTTACATTCCCCTGTATCTGTCCAACCTGTGCGCCAACGACTGCACCTATTGCGGTTTTTCCATGAGCAACCGGCTCAAGCGCAAAACTCTGAGCGCCGAGGAAATCGAGCAGGAATGCCTGGCGATCAAGGCCATGGGCTTTGATACCGTGTTGCTGGTGACCGGCGAGCACGAGGGCAAGGTGGGTCTGGAGTATTTCAAGCAAATGCTGCCCATCGTCAAGCGCCACTTCAGCTATGTGATGATGGAAGTGCAGCCGCTGTCTCAGGAAGAATACGCCGAGCTGCGCCAGTATGGCCTCGACAGTGTTATGGTGTATCAGGAAACCTACCAGCACCTGACCTACGACGAGCATCATATTCGCGGCAAGAAGAAGGACTTCCGCTGGCGGTTGGAAACCCCGGACCGCCTGGGCAAGGCCGGCATCGATAAAATCGGCCTGGGCGCGCTGTACGGTCTGGAAGACTGGCGTACCGACAGCTTTTACACCGCCTCGCACCTGCGTTACCTGCAGAAGCACTACTGGAAGACCCGCTACTCGGTGTCCTTCCCGCGGCTGCGCCCCTGCACCGGCGGCCTGCAGCCCAAGTCGATCATGACCGACCGTCAGCTGGTGCAGCTGATCTGCGCCTACCGCATGCTCGACGGCGAGCTGGAGCTGAGCCTGTCTACCCGGGAGGCCCAGGAGTTCCGAGACAAGGTGATTCCGCTCGGAGTCACCAGCATCAGCGCCGGCTCCAAAACCCAGCCCGGCGGCTATGTGGACAACGTCAAGGAAGAGCTGGAACAGTTTGAAATTGACGACGACCGCAGCCCCGCCGAAGTGGCCCAGGCCATTGCCGCCACCGGCCTGCAGCCGGTATGGAAGGACTGGGACAACAGCTACTCTGCAAGCCGCTGAAGCTTGAAGCCGTAAGCTGACAGCCAAGCGGCCCGCGGCTTGAAGACGCCGTGGTACGAAGCATCAGTGCGGTTGCACTCCGCCGACACGCTTCGAGCCCATCCATGGGACGCTCGGCACATGCCGTCCATGGCATGTGACGGTCGGCTACGGCAATCCCCACTGCTGCTTCGAGAGTCTATGAGCTGGCTGTCAGCTATTAGCGGCTGCAGGCACAATGCCGTGCCTGCAGCCTTTTTGTTTTACTTACACTTAAAGCTGATCGCTGACAGCTCCTGCAGGGTGAACGACGAACCGGGTCGCCGATGCAAATACAAGCATGGCGGTTGCCATGGGCAAGGTCTAGAATGGTCGTTTTTATCAAACTGCCCGAGGCTGCATGAACAACACACACAGCAAGGTGATCGGCTACATTCTGTGGATCTTCGGGTTCATGGGCGCTCACCGCTTTTACTATGGCCGTCCCGTCAGCGGCACCCTCTACTTCTTTACCCTTGGCCTGTTCTTTATCGGCTGGATTGTGGACTTGTTTCTTATTCCGTCCATGGACCGGGATGCTGATCAGCGCTACGCCACCGGCCCCAAAGACTACAGCCTGACCTGGATACTGATGACCTTTCTCGGCATCTTTGGCCTGCACCGGCTCTATCTGGGTAAGTGGGTCACCGCCATTATCTGGTTCCTCACTGGCGGCCTGTTCCTGATCGGCTATCTCTACGATTACTGCACTCTCAATACCCAGATCGACGAGGTTAACCGCCGTTCACGCCGCTTTGGCTGATTTATTTCAGATTTTATACAAAAGCGCCATCAGGCGCTTTTTTTCTGTCTCAAAAACCTCATAAACTGAGACAGTCGGACCCAAATATAGTAATGTTATCTCAATTGTTTCCTTTTTTGAGATAGCGTCATGATCAAGATACCGCCGCCGTCCAGTGAGCTGTTGCCCGGTGTATTTGAGACCATTTCCTGTCAGCATCCCGAGCGTCTGGCCGATTACATGGCGCTGCACACGCCGGTGGATGCCAAAGGGCGCTATCTGCCTTATGACGAATTTCGCCATCGGGTTCCCAAAGGACTGAATGTGGATTTGTGCTGGGCCATGACCAAGCTGTCGCGCCGGGTTCAGTACCTACAGCTGCTGCCGCTGGGCGAGCGGGGGGAGCTGTGCAATTTCATGCTGACCCCCGCCATTCAGAAGGCCATTTCATGGGCCGATCGCCACGCCACCACAGGAGCGCTGGAGTGGATGAGCAGCAAAATCGGGGAAGAAAATCACTTCGAGTATCTGATCAACGATTTGATCGAGGACGAAGCCATCAGCAGCAGTCAGCTTGAAGGGGCGGCCACCACCACACTGGTGGCCAAAGACATGCTGAAAAGAAAGCGCAAGCCCAGAACGCCGGATGAGAAAATGATCCTGGGTAATTTCAGAATGATGCAGTTTGCCTGGGAGCAAAGACACAAACCGCTGAGCGTGGAGCTGATACTGGCCATGCACAAGACCGGCACCGAAGACATCGACGACGATGAGTACACGCCGGGTGTGTTCAGAACAACCGACGACGTGGCGGTGGTGGATGCCGATGGCAATACGGTGCATGTGCCGCCTTCAGCAAAGGGCATTCGCCGGCGGCTTACAAGGCTGGTGGAGTGGGCCAACGTTAATCATGATGATGCCGACAGTAATGCTTACATTCACCCCATGATCAAGGCTATTTGCCTGCATTTTACCATTGGTTACGAGCATCCGTTCCGGGATGGCAACGGCCGGGTGGCCCGTACCCTGTTTTACTGGCAGCTGTTTAAAAGCGATTATGCGGCGTTTCGTTATATTGCCATCAGTACCCTGCTCAAGGCGGTGCCGGTGAAATACGGCAAGTCTTATCTGTATACCGAAACCGACGACATGGATCTGACCTATTTTGTGGATTACCAGTGTCAGGTGATATTGCGGGCCATTAATGACTTTAAAAAGGCCTATACCAGCACTCTTGAAAGCATTGAACAGTTCAATGCCTGGATCTGGCACTCCGGCCTGTATCGCAAGTTGTCGGAAAAGCAGCGGGTGATCTTTCAGGTGGCCAAAAGTGGCAAGGCCAGAGAATTTACCGCGGCTAATGCCAGAGAAAACCTGGGCTGCTCCTACAATACGGCGTCTGCCGCCCTTAACGGTCTGGTGGAGCTGGGCGTGTTTGGTAAACGAAAGCTGGGCAGAGAATGGGTGTTCTTTATGCTAGAACAGGCAGAAATTCAGCAAAACTGGCAGGGATAAGTCAATGAACAAACAACAAATCATTACCGCACTCAAGGCGGTACGGGAACAAAAACCGCTGGTGCTGAACATTACCAACTATGTGGTGATGAATAACAGCGCCAATGGCCTGCTGGCGCTGGGAGCGTCACCCATTATGGCCCATTCACAAGATGAACTGGAGGAGCTGGTACCGCTGGTGGGGGCCGTGGTGATTAATATCGGCACCCTGGACAGCCACTGGATTGAAAGCATGGAAGCGGCGGTGACGCTGGCCAACCGGCACGGCAAGCCGGTGGTGCTGGATCCGGTGGGCTGTGGTGTCAGCAGCCTGCGCACCCATACCTCGCGCCGGCTGGCGGCGCTGGCAGAGCGGCTGATTATTCGTGGCAATGCCTCAGAAATTATTGCCCTAGCCGGTGCGGCTGCCAACAGCAAGGGGGTGGATGCCATGGATGGCAGCGAAGCAGCAGTAAGCGCCGGGCAGCAACTGGTGCAGCAGTATGGCGCTCATGTGGTGATTTCCGGTGAAACCGACATCATTATCGGTGAAAACCGCGAAGTCAGGCTGAACAACGGCCATGCCATGATGCCCTTTGTTACCGGCATGGGGTGCACTTTGTCGGCACTTACCGGTGCTTTTGCCGCTGTGGGGGAAATGTCTGGTGCGGCGGCCGCGGCGGTAATGGGTGTGGCGGGAGAAATCGCCGCCGCCCGGTCGCCGGGGCCGGGCAGCCTGCAACTCAACCTGCTTGATACCCTCTACCGGCTTGATGCCGAGACCCTGGAAAACCATTTGAGCATTGAGGTGACTACAGCATGAACCCGTATCGTTTATATCTGGTGACGGACGAACAGCTGCCGGTGGAACGCCTGCAGCAGGTGGTGCGCGAGGCGGTGGCCGGTGGCGTAACCCTGGTGCAGGTACGGGAAAAACACGGCGATGTGCGTGCCTTTATTGAGCGGGCCGAAGCGGTGCAGTCAGTGCTTAAAGGCACAGGGATTCCGCTGATTATTAACGACAGGGTGGATGTAGCGCTGGCGGTGAATGCCGATGGGGTGCACCTGGGCCAGTCTGATATGCCGGCGGCTTGTGCCCGGCGTTTGCTGGGGCCGGATAAGCTGCTGGGGCTGTCGGTAGAGACAGAGCAACAATTATTCGAGTCCGAATCATTGCCGATAGACTATCTGGGCCTGAGTGCCATTTTTGCTACGCCCACCAAAACCGATCTCAAAAAGCACTGGGGTATAGACGGACTGCAGCGGGCGCTGGCCGTCAGCGCCCGGCCCATCGTGGCCATTGGGGGTATCCATCAGAATAATTTAGGCATTATTGCTCAAACCGGTGTGCATGGTGTGGCGCTGGTATCAGCCATTTGCAGTGCTTCCTGCCCGCAGACAGCAGCCCGCACATTGCGTGCGATTCTGGAATAAAATACTTTTTCATATAAGCACTTAGCACCCTATTGTTTAGGGTGTTTGTGTATTTTTGCGGCGTTTTTATACAAAAAACTGTAACTCAGCAGTCAGTTCCTTTAGTATGGCAAGGTTTTTGCAGTAGAAGGAGTTGATTGTGAGCAAGCAAAGAATCGCGATTTTGGGCGCCGGTCCCAGTGGTCTGGCACAGTTGAGAGCGTTTGAAGCAGCTCGCAAGGCAGGGGTTCAGGATCTGCCGGAAATCGTTTGTTTTGAAAAGCAAAGTGACATCGGTGGCATGTGGAACTACACATGGCGCACGGGTTTAGATAAAAATGGCGAGCCAGTTCATGGCAGCATGTATCGGTATTTGTGGTCCAACGGCCCGAAAGAGTGTCTGGAATTTGCCGACTACTCGTTTGACGAGCACTTCGGCCGTGCCATTCCTTCCTATCCGCCGCGTGCCGTGCTGAAAGACTACATCATGGGTCGTATCGACAAGCAGGCCATTTCTAAATACATCCGTTTTGAATGCCCGGTTCGCTGGGTCAGCCATGACGATGCTACCGGCAAGTTCACCGTGACCGTGATGAACCACAAGACCGGTCAGCAGGAAAGCGACGAATTTGACTATGTGGTGGTGGCCACCGGTCACTTCTCCACCCCCAACATGCCTTACTTTGAGGGTGTAGAGCAGTTTCCGGGCCGGGTACTGCATGCCCATGACTTCCGTGACGCGCTGGAATTTAAAGACAAGAACGTACTGCTGGTAGGTGCCAGCTATTCAGCGGAAGACATCGGCTCCCAGTGCTATAAGTACGGTGCTAAATCGGTAACCATCAGCTATCGCAGCAATCCGCTGGGTTTTGACTGGCCCGAGGGCATGGAAGAACGTCCGCTGCTGTCTCATTTTGATGGCAGCACCGGCTATTTTGCCGATGGCTCTACCAAAGAGTTCGATGCCATTATTATGTGCACCGGCTATCTGTTCCATTTCCCGTTCCTGCCGGATGCACTGCGTCTGCAGACACATAACTGCCTGTACCCGGACAACCTGTACAAGGGCATTTTCTTCCAGAACAACCCGAAGATGATTTATCTGGGCATGCAGGATCAGTATTTCACCTTCAACATGTTCGACGCCCAGGCCTGGTATGCCCGCGACGTGATCATGGGCAAGATCACCTTGCCTGAGGCAGATCAGCGCCGTAAAGATATGGACAGCTGGCTGACGCGCCACGAGCGGCTGGGTGGCTGCTGTGACTCCATTGATTTCCAGGCCAGCTATATTCGCGATCTGCTCGGCCCCACCGACTATCCCGAGTTTAAGGTGGAAGAGCAAGCAGCCCTGCTCAAGGAATGGCAGCAGCACAAGCAGGAAGGCATTATGAACTTCCGCGAAAAGTGCTATCGCTCCACCGTGACCGGCACCATGGCTGCCCGTCTGCCGGGCACCTGGCTGGATATCAAGGACGACTCACTGGAAAGCTTTATGTCCCTTGAGTTTATTGAAAACAAGAACTTCGATAAGGTCGACTGAAAGCCAGCCCTGAGCTAATAAAAAGCCCGCGATATAAAGCGGGCTTTTTTGTGCCTAAAATTGCGCCCGGAATGCCCGGTACTCCCGCTGTGCTTCACTGGCGGTGATGGTGCATAACCGCAGAGTCTGCCCGGGCCGGCACTGGGCCAGGCGAGCGCAGGCCAGGGGTGTGAGGGTGCCGAGGCGCGGATAACCGCCAATAGTTTGACGGTCGTTCAGCAGTATGATGGGCTGGCCGTCCGGGGGGACCTGCACCGCACCCAGAGTCAGCCCTTCTGAAATCAATGATGTCATGTTGCACTGCAAAACAGATCCTTGAATCCGGATCCCCATGCGATCCGATCGAGGATCCACGGTCCAGGGCCGGTTCAATGTCTCGATCAGGCTGTGATCCTCAAAATGACGAAACTGGGCACCGGGGATCAGCGCCAGCACCGGCTCGTCCTGGTAATCAGGCTTTTCTTGAGCGGGAAGGCCACGAGTTAACGTATTTTCCTGCGCGTTGGCATCAAACATCAGTTCGTCGCCGGCGGCCAGCGGACTGCCATCGCCCTTGTGGCCGCCCAGACCGTCGCGCACTACGCAGGCGGTGCTGCCCAACACAGACCCGGCAATAAAGCCACCGGCTACCGCCAGATAACCACGCACTCCGCTGCGTGCCATGCCAAGAGCAAGGGTATCGCCGGGTTGCAGGGTAAACGACTGCCAGTTTGGCTGCGGCCTGTCATTTACCCGTGCCTGTAACTGAGCACCACACAACGCCAGCCGGCAGGGTTGCCGGGCAATAAGGGTTAATCCCCCAAGGGTGATTTCCAGCGCCGTGGCACCCCAGCTATTGCCCACCAGCCAGTTGGCCCAGGCCCAGGCGTGCATATCGGCAGGCCCGCCCTGAGCTACCCCCAGATGACGCACACCAACGCGGCCGGCGTCCTGCAGTGTGCTGAGCGGACCGGGCTTTGCTATCAGCAGACTCATAATGCCTCCATAGGGGTCATATCGCCCCCCAGCCGTTCAAACTCGGCGCGGCTTACCGGCTCAAAGCGTACTCTGTCGCCCACTCGCAGCAGGCTCAGACTGCGGCTGGCGGGGTCAAACAGCCTGATGGGCGTACGTCCCAGCAGGTTCCAGCCGCCTGGGGTGGCGCTAGGGTAGACGGCGGTCTGGCGGCCGGCCAGGGCTACACTGCCGGCGGGCACCTTTGCGCGCGGGCTGGCAAGACGGGGTGTTTCCAGCTCGGCGGGCAGGGTGCCCATAAAGGCAAAGCCGGGCGCAAAGCCCAGGGCAAACACCCGGTAGGTGTGGCTGCTGTGCAGCTCAATAATGTGTTGTATGCTCAGGCCGGTATGTTGCTCCAAACGGGCCAAATCCGGGCCCACGCTGGGGTGATACCAGACCGGCAGGGTCTTTACCTCGTTCTGAGTGTTATCTTTCAGCGGCGTAAGTGTGGCCAGCAGAGTTTGCAGCCACTGGCCGGCCTCGGCATGATCCAGCGTGAGCGGATCAAACTGTACCAGCAAAGTGGTGTAGGACGGCACCAGATCCAGCAGGTGCTTGCCAAAGACCCGTTCGCAGTCCTGTATCAGCGCCGCAATCCAGTTCATATTGGCGTCGTCGATATGATCGAACAGCCGCACCAGCCAGGCGTCGAGACCGGCATTTTCCAGCCCGGGGTTCATGCCATGCTGTCCAGCATGCGGCGAATAGCTGCCACGGCGGCAATGGACTCTGGATTGTCACCGTGCACGCACAAGGTATGGGCGGTAAGTCTGAGCGGGCTGCCATCAATGGCGGCAAGGGGCTCGCCGGCGGCAATGCGCCGGGCCTGCTCCACAATCACCCCGGGGGCGTGATGCACGGCACCGGGCTGACTGCGGGGCACCAGAAAGCCGGCGGCATCATAGGCACGATCGGCAAAGGCTTCAAACCATAAAGTGATGCCGTGTTGTTCGGCCAGTTCCTGCGCTGGCTGCGGATTTGCGGTGGCCATCAGCATCAGCGGCAGGGTAGGGTTAAAGGCAGCCACTGCCCGCATAATGGCCGCTAGCACTGCTTCTTCTTTCATCATGTCGTTATAAAGCGCGCCGTGGGGTTTGAGGTAGTGCACTTGCGCACCCTCTGCCACACAAATGCCATGCAGGGCCCCCAGCTGATAAAGCACCATGTTCTCCACTTCGGCAGGGGATGCCGCCAGCGAGCGGCGGCCAAAACCCACCATGTCGGGGTAGGCGGGGTGCGCGCCCACTTTCACCCCATGCGCGTTGGCCAGCTGCACGGTGCGGCGTATGGTGTCGGGGTCGGCGGCGTGAAAGCCGCAGGCCACATTGGCCAGATCCACAAAGGGCATTACTGCCTCGTCCTGACCCATGGTCCAGGTACCAAAACTTTCTCCCATATCGGCATTCAGCAGTAATGTGGCCATTTACTTTCCTTCTTACTCAAAAAAACAGTTAAAGGGTCGACTAAATCAAATTAACCAAGTCGTTTTAACGGCATCATAGCCTCAGAATAACTAAAGACTCGGGCGGGATTGCCATGTTTTCATTATCCACTATTCGGGCCAAACTGTTTGCCTCGGTTGTGCTGACGCTGCTGCTGATAGGCAGTGCTCTGGGCATGACGCTGTATGGTGTGCAGCAGGTGCGCGATACCTTCGTTGATTTTCTGGAAGTCAGCCAGCCCCGGCTGGATGCGTTAAACCGCATGTATGGCAATGGCCTGCTGGCAGGCATTGCCAGTCGTAATAAAATTTTTAATGCGTCGCTGGTCATGGCCGACGAAGTCGTGGCCGAGGCCCAGGCCGGGTTTGAGCGTGATATGGCGTTTTTAACCAGCGGTGCCGGTGCCAGTGAACTCACCCGGGCTAGCATGGCCATTATTGCCGAACACTGGCAAACCGTAAGTGACAGCCGCCGGCAAGTGCTGGCCATGGCAGCCAATGGCCGTCAGGAAGCGGCCGCCCGTTTGCTGGCACGCACGGAAAACCCGGCCTGGCGTGCCATTCGGGTTGAACTGGATAACCTGATGGCGAGCGAGCATCAAGAGGCCCTGCTCATTCGTGATCACATGCAACAGCAGGTAGATAACACTTACATGCGCGGCCTGATTGCCGGTGCGCTGGCGGTGCTGGTGGTACTGGTCATTAATCTGGGTATTTCCCGCAGCCTGCACCAGCGGCTGGGGCTGACTCAGCGCATGATCAACGGGCTGGCGGACGGTGACGGTGATTTGACCCGCCGGCTGGAGCTGAGCGGTAACGACGAGCTGACTGCCATGGCCGCCAGCGTGAACGTATTTGTAGACAAGGTGCACCGGCTGGTAAAGGAAGTGACAGCATCTACCTTTGAGGTTACTGCCGCTGCCGAACAGCTGGCACAGATCACCGAGCAGTCGGCGGGCTCAGTGCAACGACAGCACACCGAAACCGAGCAGGTAGCTACTGCCATGAATGAAATGACCGCCACCGTGCAGGAAGTGGCGCAGAGCGCCTTGTCGGCATCGGATGCTGCTTTGCAGGTGGATGATGCCACCGAAGAAGGCAACAAAGTGGTGGAGCATACCGGCCGCAGCATAGAGCAGCTGGCCAGCGAGGTAGAAAAAGCCGCTCAGGCCATGGAGCAGGTAGGGGATCACAGCGAGCAAATCAGCTCGGTGCTGAGTGTGATTCGTGATATTGCCGATCAAACCAACCTGCTGGCGCTGAACGCTGCCATTGAAGCCGCCCGTGCCGGCGAGCAGGGCAGGGGCTTTGCTGTGGTGGCCGACGAAGTGCGCAACCTGGCCAGCCGCACCCAAAACTCCACTGCCGAAATTCATGCCATGATCACTCAGTTGCAGGACGGCGCGCGTAATGCCATTGCCGTGATGCAAACTGGCCGCAACCAGGCCTATGACAGCGTGCAGTCGGCACAGGATGCGCGTATGGCGCTGGAAAAGATCACCGCCGCAGTGGCTCGTATACGGGATATGAACGCCAGCATTGCCAGCGCCGCCGAGCAGCAGTCGGCGGTGGCGGAAGAAATTAACCGCAATATTACCAATATTAACGACATTACCCAGCAGGTGAACACAGGCACGGATCAAACCCGCGATTCCAGCAGCGGTCTGGCCCGGCTGGCTGAGCAGCTGCAGGAGCAGGTCAGACACTTTAGGGTGTAATATCAGACGGCGGTTGTGAGCAGCATCACGGCCGCCGGCAAGGCCATAAAAAAATAATCTTGCCTGCAGTTTTTTTCAGATTATGATGTGCGCTCATTTTAACCAAGAGGTCCGGTCAAACGCCGGTATATAATATGGACTGCTCGCGAAGTTGCTTGCACCACACTGTTTCACATTCTTTTTCCCGCTTTTCTCCGCTGTTTTTGGCACTCGCCATTTTACTCCGACCCTGCCGCCGTCATGGCTATACTGACTTTGCCGGTATGACGCGCGCTGTTCGCTGATCCGCATTACCACCTTCTCTCTACGAGGTAAAACATGGAATTCCTGATGGATCCGTCTGTGTGGGCGGGCTTGCTGACACTGGTTATTCTTGAAATTGTACTGGGTATCGACAACCTGGTATTTATTGCCATTCTGGTCAAAAAATTGCCGCCTCATCAGCGCGAAAAAGCCCGGATTATCGGCCTGACCCTGGCAATGGTGATGCGTCTGGGCTTGCTGAGTGTGGTGTCCTGGCTGGTAACGCTGACCACGCCGCTGGTCACTCTGGGCAGCTTCAGCTTCTCGGGACGGGATCTCATTCTGATGGCCGGAGGTCTGTTTTTGCTGTTCAAGGCCACTTCAGAGCTGCACGAGCGGCTGGAAGGCAGCATGCACGAAGAGGTAAAGAGCAATGTTTACGCCGGCTTTGGCGTGGTGATTGCCCAGATCCTGGTGCTGGATGCGGTGTTCTCGCTCGACTCCATTATTACCGCTGTGGGCATGGTGGATAACCTGGCAGTGATGATGATTGCCGTTGTGGTGGCCATGGCGGTGATGCTGGCGGCGTCCAAATCCCTGACCGACTTTGTGAACGCTCATCCCACGGTAGTGGTGCTGTGTCTGAGCTTCCTGCTGATGATTGGCTTCAGTCTGGTGGCGGAAGGCTTTGGCTTCCATATTCCCAAAGGTTATTTGTATGCTGCCATTGGTTTCTCGATTCTGATTGAGTTCTTTAACCAGCTGGCTCAGCGCAACAAAGTGCGCCAGGAGTCTCACCGGCCGCTGCGTGAACGCACTACTGATGCCATATTCCGGCTGATGGGCGGCAAGGACAAAACCGAAGACGAGACGGAAGAAACCCCCCAGCAAATTGAACAGCAGGGCTTTGTGGACGAAGAGCGCAATATGATAAGCGGCGTGCTGTCTTTGGCCGAGCGCTCCATTCGCACCGTGATGACGCCCCGCTCCGACATAGTGTGGCTGGACATTAACGACACCCGGGAAGAGCAGGTGGCAGAGCTGATGGCGTCTTCTCACAGCCAGTTTCCGGTGTGCGACGGCGAGCTGGATAATCTGCTGGGGGTGGTGCGGGCCAAGGATCTGATGGCCGGCCTGAAGGCCGGTAAAACCCTGGCTGAGCTGGCGGAAGGCAGTGTGCCCATTATTGTGCCCGACAGCATCAGCGTGATCCGCCTGCTTAACGTGCTGCGTGATGCCCGTGGCCATATGGTGCTGGTGAATGACGAGTTCGGCACTGTGCAGGGGCTGGTCACGCCTCACGATCTGCTGGAAGCCATAGTGGGTGAGTTTCTGGATGAAGACGAAGACCCGGAAATCATTACTGAAGACAGTGGCTGGCTGGTAAAGGGGAGTACCGATCTGCACTATCTGGAGCAGGTACTGTCTCGCCGGGGTCTGGTGGATCCTGAAGATGAATACGCCACCCTGGCCGGCCTGCTGCTGGCGCTGGCAGGACAACTGCCGGAAGCCGGTGCCGTGTTTGAACATGAAGATCTGCGCTTTGAGGTAACGGAAGTGGAAGACTTCCGCATTGCTCAGGTGCGCATCACGCCGCTGGCGGCATAAGCCTGAAGCAAACAATAAGGGAGCACCTCGGTGCTCCCTTTTTTGTATTTACCGCTTTTGTCATTCCGGGCTATAAGGTATACGTCATTCTGGGTTTTAAGATTAGCGTCATTCCGGGCTTGACCCGGAATCTCGGGCGAATGGCACTGTGCCGCCTGCCAAAAGATACCGGCTCAAGGCCGGTATGACGGGGCATTGCAGGGTGCCGTTACAGCACCTGCTCAATTGCCGACTTCAGCCGCTTGCTCTCGGGGCCGGTAATGCTGGAAAACACCTCGGTGACCCGGCCGTCTTTGTCGATCACGAATTTATAAAAATTCCAGCGGGGCTGCTTACCGCTCTGGCGGGTAATTTCCTTGAAAATGGGATGAGCCGAGTCGCCTTTCACGCCAATGGGGGCGGCCATATCAAAGGTAACGCCAAAGTTCTGAAAGCAGACTCTGGCGGCTTCTTCCTCGCTTTTGGCTTCCTGATTAAAATCGTTGGACGGAAAGCCCACCACCTTCAGGCCTTTATCCTTATATTGCTGATGCAGCGCCTCCAGCCCTTCAAACTGGCTGGTAAAGCCACAGTGGCTGGCGGTGTTCACCACCAGCATAGGCTGACCGGCAAACTGGCGCATATCCAGCATGGTGTCGGCATGCAGCCGGGGCAGCTGGTGCTCATAAAGGGCGGTGGTGTCAGGCTCTGCAGCGGTCGCCGCAGAGCAGAACAGGGCAGTACACAGAGTTCCGATCAGTCGTTTCATAACGGGCATCCTTTAACGTTCGGCAGTGCTACAAACAGACCTGCTGGCTGGCAAAAATGCTTCACCACCAGCGGTTGCGGTGCAGCCAGAACCCCAGGCCGCCACCCAGCGCCAGCAGGCTGATACAGAAAATCCAGAAGGCAGCGGGGCTGTCGGCACCGGGCATGCCTCCCAGGTTAATACCGAACAGGCCGGTGAGAAAACTGGCTGGCAAAAACATCAGCGCCATAATCGACATCTGATAGGCACGGTGATTAGTAGCCTCGGTCATCAGGTTATTGACTTCGTCCGCCAGCACGGCGGTGCGCGCCAGGCCGGCGTCGAGGTCGTCCAGCCACCGCCGCAGGCGGTCGGCAATGTCGAGCAGGCGGCGGCGATCATCGTCGTTGAGCCAGCCGATTTTTTCGCTGGCCAGCCGGGCGATCAGATCCCGCTGGGGAGAAAGATAACGTCGTACCAAAATCATCTGTTTGCGAATGCGGCCCAGCCGGCTGTTAGTGGGCAGCTCACGCATCAGTATCTGCTCTTCCAGCTCCAGAATATGGTCGTGCAGGTCTTCCACAAACTCGCCGGCCCGGTCGGTGAGGGCGTCGCATATTTCCACCAGCCAGTCCCCAAGAGTGACGGGTTCGCCGGTATTGGCCAGTTGCTCATACACATCCTGCTCCGACAGCAGCGGCCGGTGCCGGCTGCTGATAATGAGCGAGGGCGTGATGTAGATGCGCAGGGCGACCATTTCTTCCGGGCTGTTGCCCTGGTTATGGTTAATGCCGCGCAGGGTAAGCAGCAGGTTGTCGCCCTGGCGCACCAGCTTGGGCCGGCTGCTCTGGCCCAGCAATGCCTCGCGGGCGGCCTCGCTGATCAGCTCCGTTTTTCGCAGCCAGCCAGCGCTCTCGGGCTGCTCGTAGTCCAGATGCAGCCACACCGGCGCCGCCGTGGTGGCCTGCTGATCCTGTAATGGCCTGAGACCGCCCTCAGCACTCAGCTGAAGACGATAAATGCACTTTTGCGGTAGCTGTTCCATCGGCTTCTCTCCCACTCACACCAAAGCACCAGCTTATAATATGGTGCTGCCAGGTTCATGCGAAACCTTTGCTTTCTTTCAGTCACTTCAATCCCATGTAAACTAGGCCCCATTGCTCACTTACCCGACTAAGATATGCGCCGAGGCTCGTACCACCCGGATATGGATGACGCCACCATCAATGTCCGTACCCTGAAAACCCTTGTTCCTTACCTGCTGGCCTGGAAGGGCCGCATTGCCTTGGCGCTGTTGTGCCTGGTGGCAGCCAAGCTGGCCAGCGTAGGCCTGCCCTTTATTCTAAAGCACATAGTGGACGGCATGGACACCGCCGTAAGCACGGTAGTGGCGCTGCCCCTTGGGCTGTTGCTGGCCTACGGCACGGTGCGCTTTGCCAATGTGCTGTTTGGGGAAATTCGCGACGCCCTGTTTGGCCGGGTCACCGAGCGGGCCATGCGCCGTATTGGCCTGAGCGTGTTTAATCACCTGCACCGGCTGGAGTTGGATTTTCACCTTAACCGCAGCACCGGCGGCCTGTCCCGCGATATAGAGCGGGGCGTGACCGGGGTGGGCTTCTTGCTGCGCTTTATGGTGTTCAATATTGTGCCCACTCTGCTGGAAATTGGCCTGGTCACGGCGCTGCTGCTGATCAACTACTCGGTGTGGTTTGCGCTGATTACTCTTGGGGCCGTGGTGGTGTATGTGGCCTGGTCGGTGGTGGCCACCGACTGGCGTACCCGCTATGTGCGCGCCGCCAACAAGGCCGACTCACAAACCCACAGCCGGGCGGTGGACAGCCTGCTCAACTTTGAAACGGTCAAATACTTCAACAACGAGCAGTACGAGGCGGGCCGGTACGATGACGATCTGGCCGAGTGGGAGCAGGCCCGGCGCAATAACCGGCTCAGCCTGTTTGCGCTGAACGGCGGGCAGGCGCTGATCATCGCCGTGGCCATGACCGCCATGATGATACTGGCCGGCCAGCAAGTGGTGGCGGGCACCATGACCCTGGGCGACTTTGTGCTGATCAACGCCTTTATGATGCAGCTGTTTCTGCCGCTCAATTTTCTTGGCTTTGTGTACCGGGAGATGAAGGGGTCACTGGCCAACATTGAGCGCATGTTTGCGCTGCTGCGCCGCCAGCCGCAAATTACCGACGCGGATAACGCGCCTGAGCTTGAAGTCAGCCGGGGCGAAATCGAGTTTCGCCACGTCAGTTTTGGTTACCGCCCCGACCGGCAAATTCTGCATGATCTCAGCTTTACCCTGAGGCCACAACAGAAGCTGGCAGTGGTGGGGGCCAGCGGCTCGGGCAAGTCCACCCTGGTCAAGCTGCTGTTTCGGTTTTACGAGGTGGGCGAGGGCGCCATTCTTATCGACGGCCAGGACATACGGCGAGTGAGTCAGGCGTCCCTGCGCCGGGCTATCGGCATAGTGCCGCAAGATACGGTGCTGTTTAACGCCTCTATTTACGACAACATTCGTTATGGCCGCATCGACGCCAGCGAGGACGAGGTGAACGAGGCCATTCGCCTGGCTCACCTCGATGACTTTATCGCCAGTCTGCCGGAAGGCAGCGCCACCCTGGTGGGGGAGCGCGGGCTTAAACTGAGCGGCGGCGAAAAGCAGCGGGTGGCCATTGCCCGCACCATTTTAAAACGGCCGCCCATTCTGGTGTTTGACGAGGCCACTTCGTCCCTCGACAGCCGCTCCGAGCGCAGCATATTGCAGGCCATTCGTGAGGTGTCCCGGGGGCAGAGCAGCCTGGTGATCGCCCACCGGCTGTCCACCATAGTGGACGCCGACCATATTCTGGTGATGCAGGACGGCCGCATCGCCGAGCAGGGCAGCCACGAGCAGTTGCTGGCCGCAGACGGCCTTTATGCCCAGCTGTGGCGGCTGCAGCAGAAACAAGAGGAGCAACCGGCATGATCAAGGTTTATCTGGGGCTGGCGCTCTGGTACCTGCTGCTCAGTCTGATCACGCTTGGGGTGTACTGGTGGGACAAGCGCGCTGCTATTCATGGTAACTGGCGGGTGCCCGAGCGCACTCTGCATATGCTGGCATTGCTGGGCGGCTGGCCCGGTGCCTGGCTGGGGCAATATTGGCTGCGTCATAAAACCCGCAAGGCGTCGTTTCGCATCATCTTCTGGCTGACGGTGCTGCTGAATCTGACGCTGCCGGTGCTGCTGTGGTGGGCGCGCTGGGAGTAGCAGTTAACCGCCGTGGCAACGCTATCGGTTATGATGGTGGCCGGTGCTAATACAACCAACAGGGAAACGAGTCATGCCGGAACAACAGCAGTATATAGAGCACACTGAAAACTGGGTGAAGCAGGTGATCATGAAATACAACCTGTGCCCCTTTGCCCGGCGGGAGGTGGAGCGGGCCAGCATTCGCTATGTGGTGGTGGAAGAGCACAAGCCGAAAGAGGTGCTGCAGGCGCTGCTGGCGGAATGTCGGCTGCTGGACGAGCAGCCGGAAACAGAAACCACTCTGGTGATCCTGCCCCGGGGTTTTGAGGGCTTTTACGCCTATCTGGATCTGGTTGACCTGGCGGATGAGCTGCTGTTTGAGCAGGGTTATGAAGGTAAATATCAGCTGGCCAGTTTTCACCCCGACTACTGTTTTGACGGCGAACCCCAGGATGACGCCGCCAACTACACCAACCGCTCGCTTTATCCCACTCTGCACCTTATTCGCGAAGCCAGCATTGAAGCAGCACTGACAGACTATAACGACCCCGAGTCCATTCCCGAGCGCAATATTCACTTTGCCCGGCGCAAGGGCAGCGACTTTTTTGTGCGGCTGCTGGCACAGTGCACGCAAACACCCAAAGCCAAATAAAAACGGCTATCGCACCACCAGCACAGAGCCGGGTGTGTTTGCGGCATGCAGCGCGTTTTCTCGTTTTTAAGCTAGATCCCCGCTGGTGGGTGATATATCGTTGCTCTCTAATTAAAAAATGGTGCCTTTTGAGCACTGCCTAACCCCCAAGGAGCAAAGCCATGTTGAAGAAAGCACTCATTCTGAGTACCGGCCTGTTTGCCGCCTCTGTTTCTGCCCAGGCTGATCTGTTCAAGCCGGAAGATGCCGTTAAATATCGTCAGTCCCTGTATCAGGTGATGTCTGCTCAGGCGGGCGTGATTGGTGGTATGGCCAAGGGTGAAATCGACTTTGATGCTGCTGCTCTGCACCAGCGTGCTCTTAACCTGAGCCAGGCGGCGGGTCTGCTGGGTGAAACCTACTTTCCTGAAACCCGCGGCGTAGAGTCCAGCAACCTGCTGGACAAAGCCTGGGACGATATGGAAGGCATGCAGGCCAAGGGCAAGGACTTTGGCGATGCGCTGCAGAATCTGGTTAAGGTGTCCGGTGAGGAAGGCTTTGATCAGGCTGATGCACGCAAGGCCGCCGGTGCTCTTTTCAAAACCTGTAAGGGTTGCCACGATAATTACCGCAAAGACTAAACTTATATTGCGGATATAACAACGCCGGGGCCTGCCCCGGCGTTGTTGTTATTACAGTCTGAACAGCGCCTCAACGGCACCCCAGGCAATGATGGCGGCAATGATAAAGCGTAGCCACGGAAAGCCGGTATGCCCGGGCAGCCGGTCGGCCACCTGCTCTGCCGGTGCCTGCTTGCGGCCGGTGATCATGGGGCCCACCAGATTTTCACCGCGTAACCGGTAAAGCAGCACAGCACACACATGCAGCCCCACCAATACCAGCATGCCCCAGTAAAACCAGCGTTTGTGCCAGCGGGTCATCTGCTCGGCAGTGTCACCGGTAACGTAGTCGTAAAGCGGGCCGGTATAGAAAATATCATCGGTGGCAAACAGGCCCGTGCCTGCCTGCAGCAGCAAACCACCCAGCAGCACCAGTACCATAATGCCGCCCATGGGGTTGTGGCTCAGGTAAACGGGCTTTTGTGGTGTCAGGCTGGCGCGCAGATAGGCCACAATATGACGGGGGTGATACACAAAGTGGCTGAAGCGGGCATAGGGAGTGCCTATAAAGCCCCAGATCACTCTATATAACACCAGGCTTATCAGAATTTGGGCAAACAACATGTGCTTGTCCATGTCTTCACCGGCGTAATACCACAGCAGCGCCATTAATACCGGCATACTCCAGTGAAACAAACGAATGGACCAGTCCCAGACCGGAACCGAAGATGAAGGGGGTGTACTCATAAACCATGATTCTCCGTGCAACCAGTTACCCGCCACCCGGGCAGATTGGTATGACCTTTTAGTACTGCAAAGGTGCCAAAATAAAATATCCCGGTAAAGACCGGGATAGCATTAATGGGAGGCAGGGTTTATTTGGCTTGTTCGGCCTGCTTTTCGCGTATTTCAGCCAGTGCCTGCTCCAGGCCCTGACGATACTGATTACGGGTAAGGGCGTTAATTTCCTGCCATTTGGCCTCGGGAGCAAAGTCGATGGTGGTCTCGGTGGCCACATCCCGGCCCTGCAGAGCAATCCAGCGCGGGTCATAGTCACGGATTTGTTCGCTGTCCCATTGCAGCACCTGGTTCACAATGGCCTGCAGCCGGTCTGGGTTGCCCATGGAATGCGGACCAATACGCACGCCAAACTGTTTGTTCAGCTGGCTCACAGCGGCATGAGTGGTGTTGTCACCGGATTTGTTGGCGTCGCTGCGGGCGCGCAGCTGTGCCACGTAATACCAGAAAGTGCCCTGATCTTCATAATCGTTGTCAAACATAATGGCCGACATCAGATACAGTACCGGCGGTGCATAGCTGTTGGGGTCTTGCAAAATGGTGTTAATGGTATCTGCCTTGCCGGCAGCAATATCATCCATGGCCTGCTGAGAACGGCTGACATCAATCCGGGCAAACTCACCTTTGGGAGTAACGGGCCCCTGCGGTGGTTGTTGCTCACTGGTTTGAGGCGTCTGTTTTTTGCTCTCGGTGTTGGCAGCGGTGTCTGAGTCGGGCTTGCCGGCACAGGCGGCCAGCAGCACACACAACAGAAGCGGACTAAGTTTTTTCATGGTTGAGTCTCTTGAGAAAGAATATATCCAGCAAAGCGGGAAACAGAATACAAGTCAAGGGTGAGACTCATCATGCTCCTCAAGGTTCAGTCTGGTGCGACTGCTTCTGCCAGAACAGATGAATATCCTGCCGGTAAGACGCCGGAATGCTGCGGGAGCAGGTTAATACCACTCTGCCACCCTTGTTCATGCCCCTTATGGTGCCTCTGAGGGTTTGAGCATCGGTAGCCAGCTGATGGCAGTGATGAAGCAGATATGAAGGCGGCTGTCCGCGCTTTACTTTAAGATGATCATTGCGAATGGTGATACAGAAGCTTTCCTGCCGCCGGCGCAGCAAATAAAGCAGCGCAAACAGCGAGGCCGAGGTTGCAGCCAGTGTGCCAAACATGGTTTTCTTCCCTGAAAACATTGAATACAAAATGATGACATTTTGAACGCTAAAGGCAATAACTCCCGTGCAAAAATTACGAATTGCCAGCTTTAATGTGGCGCTGGATCGCAGTTTTTCCGGTGCGCTGGTTGACGAGATAGCCGGAGCCGGCAGTGTTCAGCTGCACAACCTGGCGGCCATGGTACAGCAGGTGCGACCTGATATTTTGCTGCTGAATGAATTTGATCACGATGGCGAGGCGCGGCAGGCCGATCATCTCATTACTTTTGCCCGGAAATATCTTGCCGCCGGTGAGCAGGGCATGGATTACCCTTATTATTTTCTGGCACCGGTCAACACCGGACTGACCGGGCCAAAAGCATTAAATGGCAGTGATGCCCCTGTGTTGCCGCAAGACGGGCTTGGTTTCGGTGCCTTTCATGGTCAGTACGGTTTCGCGGTATTATCCCGTTTTCCGCTGGATACTGACAAGTTGCGCAGTTTTCGCCGGTTTTTATGGAAAGATATGCCTTCTGCTCGATTGCCGGCGCTGAACGGCCAGTCTTACTATCCGCCTGACGTGCTGGCGTTTTTACCGCTGTCTTCCAAAAACCATATCGATCTGCCGGTGTGCCTGCCGCACGGGCGGCGGCTGCATTTGCTGGCCAGTCATCCGGCTCCGCCCATTGATGAAGGCCCGGAGCGGCGCAACAGCTGCCGTAATCACGATGAACTGCGGCTCTGGCATGATTATATTCGCCCGGGCAGGGCAGATTATCTGGTGGATGATAAAGGCAGCCGGGGTGGTCTTGAAGCCGGTGCCGACTTTGTGATTCTGGGGGATCTGAACGCGGATCCCAAGGATGGTAACGGTTTTCGCCGGGCTATTCGTTCCTTGCTGGCAGATCCGGGGCTTAATCAGGAGGTCAGCCGGGGCCGTTTGCAGCCGGCATCACAAGGGGCGCGCCGGCTGCGGCCCTTTGAGCCTCGCCGGGGGCCGGCCCGGTTATGGACCCATGTTAATGGCCTGCGGCTGGATTATGTGTTGCCGTCTGCCCGGCTCAAGGCGCTGGCCAGCGGGGTTCACTGGCCAGCACCGGAGCAAGACGAGACGGGCTGGTTCTGGCGGAGCAATGGCAGGCCGGCCCGGCGCAGTCTTGGCTCGGATCACCGGCTGGTATGGGTGGATATCATGCTGTGATGTGAGTGTCTTCACGCTTTCACGGAGCGCGAAAGTAATAACGCGAGCAAGGTCAAACATTGGAAAGGCAATGCTGGGAAGCGCGTCTTTTTAGCGATTAAATGCTTTTCGAGACCCTAGATTGCTTTCGAAGCTTCAGTTTTTCGGGTTGGTGACCCGAAGAATCAGCTGAATTTCTTCATATCAGGGCAGGCCGTTCGGCCTGCCCTTTTTTTCGTCTGTTTTGTTGCTCTCCTGCCACGCTTTGTCCGGATCGGTACAGCTGTTTTATTTTTTCATATGTACGGAATTAACCTGCTTAAATAAGCATTATTTCTCATATTTTGAGAATCTGATTTTACACAGGTCGCTTTTCGAGCGAAGGTCGCGCTCTCTAGGAGAACCCAATGGCTGAAAAAACACCCTCCCAGGATAAAACATTTGCGTTGTTGTCAGCGCTGGCAGTGGCTGCCGAACCCCTGACCGCCAAAACACTGGCAGAGCAGACCGGTCTGCCTCTTTCCAGTGTGTATCGTTACCTGAGCACCTTGTCGCGCTGGTCACTGGTGCAGGAACGGCAAAGCGGCTATTACGCTCCCGGTCCCATGGCGGTGCAGCTGGCAGCGGGCTTTGAACAGCACAACAGTATGCTCACCTGGGCCCGGCCGTTACTCAGTGAACTGGCGGTGCGTACCGGTGAGAGTGCCGCCCTGATGATGCTGTCCGGCCACCGGGCTCTGTGTGTGGAGATGATCGACAGCTCCCAGGCGCTGCGCTGCTGCTATCAGAAAGGCCAGTCTCAGCCATTGCGGCGGGGAGCCAGTGCCAAAGTGCTGCTGGCTTTTGCCGGCAACACGCTGCGCAATAGTGTACTGGCGAGCCTGGATGATGCCGAACAGGACCTCATGCTGGCAGAGCTGGCCAGGGTGCGAGAGCAGGGATACGCCGTATCAGAAGGTGAGCTGGATTCGACTATCTGGGGAGTCAGCGCACCGGTATTAAGCGGCCGGGATCACCTGCTGGGCGGCATCAGCCTGATGGCACCCGCTGAGCGGGTGGGCACCCTGGCCGGTCAGTGGATTCGCTGGACCTGTGAGGCGGCCCAGCGTCTGGGTGCCATGAGTTATTAATATAAAAAGCAGGAGTCAATCATGAAGCAAACCACCTACAAAACGGCTGATATGAATGTCTGGCAAGGCCGGACCGATACCGACGAAGGCCCGCTGGCACTGCGCTGGCATCAGCAGGTGCAGTCGTTGTTTGGTAATGCGCCGGCCGGGGTGGCGTTGCTTGGCTTTTGCAGCGATGCCGGTGTGCGCCGGAATCAGGGTAACCCGGGTGCTGCTGCCGGTCCGGGGGCGTTGCGTTGTGCTGCTGCCAATCTGTCTTGGCATGGCAGCCGTCCTGTCTATGACGGCGGTGATGTTATTTGTCATGAAGATGAGCTGGAGAGTGCCCAGTCGATTTACGCCGAACAGGTGGCCCGTCTGCTGAATGAAGGTCACAAGGTGGTAGGCCTGGGCGGGGGACATGAAATTGCCTTTGGCAGCTTCAGCGGTCTGATGCAGCACCTGCAGACGCAGGGTACCTTGCCCAGAGTGGGTATTATCAATTTTGATGCTCATCTGGATTTGCGTCGTTCCGCCCGGCCCAGCTCCGGTACTCCTTTTAACCAGTGTGCCCACTTGTGTGAGCAGCTGAATACGGCGTTTCACTACACCTGCATTGGTGTCAACCGGTGCCATAACACGGCGGCGCTGTTTGAGCGTGCGGCCGAGCTCAATACCCGCATTGTCCACGATGAGCAGCTGCTCAGCTGGAATCCGATACCGCTGTTTGATGCGGTAGATATGGCACTGGCTGAAGCCGATGTGATTTATCTGACGATTTGTCTGGATGTCTTACCTGCCAGCCTGGCACCGGGCGTGAGTGCGCCGGCGGTGCGGGGCATGGATATGGGTCTGCTGGAGGCGGCGCTCGACCGCATTCTTGCCAGCAACAAGGTGATGATGGCGGATATTGCCGAGCTGAATCCGTCCCGTGATCACCAGTCACTCACGGCCCGTGTGGCCGCCCGCCTGCTGGCCCGCCTTGCCGGCTGATCAGCAGGCCCCTGAAAGCTGTATCAATAGGGATATGTTATGAATGTAATGACCTTCGATGTAATGACCACCACCACGCTGGCGGCGCTGTTGCTGATGCTGGGTATGTATCTGCAACGCCGTATTCCGGTGCTGCATCAGCTGTGTGTGCCGGCACCTGTGATTGGTGGTTTTGGTTTTGCGGTATTTGCCTGGCTGGCCCGGGACTGGGCACAGGTGGAGTTCAGGTTTGATCTGGCACTGCAAAGCCCGCTGATGATTGCCTTTTTTGCCACCGTAGGTCTGGGCGGCAGCCTGGCACTGCTGAAAAAAGGCGGCAAGGTGCTGGGGGTGTATCTGGTGGCCTGCTGGGTGCGCCTGTGGCCCGTCTGCTGATCAAGCGTCACAAGGTGGTCATCAATTTTGCGCGGGAACCCCCGTCCTTTCAAGGCGGGGAGGGATAGCACGGCGGCGTCAGCCGCCCCTGTTCCCGCCTCTCCTTTTAAACTGGCTATTTATACAGTGGCTTACTAAACTAAGCGCATGACGAAACGCGCCTATAAATATCGGTTTTACCCAACTCCCGAACAGGCTGAGCTGCTGGCGCAGACCTTCGGCTGTGTGCGTTTTGTCTATAACGCCATACTGCGCTGGCGTACCGATGCTTT
>NZ_JAWJBK010000037.1:0-16263 GCF_032842915.1 Oceanimonas sp. CAM02 | reverse complement strand
ACACCGCCACAAGTTGCTGGCCAATATGCTGGCCCAGGCCGAGGCCCTGGCCTTTGGCAAATCAGCGGCTGAAGTGGAAGCCGAGCTGAGAGCGGAAGGCTTGAGCGAGCAACGCATTGCCGAGCTGCTGCCCAGCAAGGTGATGCCCGGCAACCGCCCCAGCACAGTAATTTTGTGCAAGGAGCTGACCCCTCACACCCTTGGCAGCTTAATTGCCCTGTATGAGCACAAAACCTTTGTGCAGGGCGTGCTGTGGAGCGTAAACAGCTTTGACCAGTGGGGCGTAGAGCTGGGCAAAAAGCTGGCCAGCGGTCTGGTGAATACGCTCTCAAACAAAAGCTGTTCAATCAAACACAATTCGGCTACACAACAACTTATTCATAAAATATTTGATTGGCAAAGCTAAATTAGAACCAATTTTTCAGGATCCCAGATATGACCAGAAAATACTTCGGCACCGACGGCGTTCGCGGCAAAGTCGGCCATTATCCCATTACTCCTGAATTTGTGATGAAGCTGGGCTGGGCCGCCGGCAAGGTGCTGTCGCAAACCGGCACCAAAACTGTACTCATCGGCAAAGACACCCGCATTTCCGGCTATATGCTGGAGTCGGCGCTGGAGGCCGGTTTGTCTGCCGCTGGCTTAAACGCTGCTCTGCTTGGCCCCATGCCTACGCCGGCCATTGCCTACCTTACCCGTACCTTTCGGGCCGAGGCTGGCATTGTAATCAGTGCCTCGCACAATCCTTATTACGATAACGGAATCAAGTTTTTCTCTCACAACGGCACCAAGCTGCCGGATGAGGTGGAGCTGGCCATTGAGGCCATGATGGATCAGCCCATGGATTGTGTGGCCTCCAACAAACTGGGCAAAGCCCGCCGCATTACCGATGCCGCCGGCCGTTATATTGAGTTTTGCAAGAGCACCTTCCCTACCGAGCTCAGCCTTGAGGGCCTGCGCATTGTGCTGGACTGCGCCCACGGTGCTACCTACCACATTGCCCCGGCGGTGTTCCAGGAACTGGGGGCCGAGGTGATTACCATTGGTGCCAGCCCCGATGGCCTGAACATTAACGATAATGTCGGCTCTACCGCGCCAGATGCCTTGGTGGCCGCCGTTAAACAATATCGTGCCGATATCGGCATTGCATTTGATGGTGACGGTGACCGCCTGGCCATGGTGGATCACACCGGAATACTACTGGATGGCGACGAACTGCTGTTTATTCTGGCGCAACATGCCAGCCGCCAGGGCACTCTGGGTGGCGGTGTAGCCGGCACGCTAATGACCAACATGGCGCTGGAGCTGGCTCTGGCCGAGCACAAGATTCCCTTTGTGCGCGCCAAGGTAGGTGACCGCTATGTAATGGAGCAGCTGCAGCAGCACGGCTGGAAGCTGGGCGGTGAAAACTCCGGCCATATTATCAGCCTGGATCACAACAGCACCGGAGATGGTATTATCGCCGCCCTGCAGGTGCTTAAAGCTGCTGTTGGTCAGGGGCTTACCTTAAATGAGTTGCGTCGTGGCCTGGAGCTATTCCCCCAGCGTTTGGTTAATGTGCGTTTTGCCGCCGGCAGCAACCCGCTGGAAAGTGATGCCGTTAAGCAACGGGTGGGTGAAGCAGAAGTGAAGCTTGCCGGCAATGGCCGGGTGCTGCTGCGCAAGTCGGGTACCGAGCCGCTTATTCGGGTGATGGTGGAAGGTGCCGATGCTGCCTTGGTAAATGAGCTGGCGGAGTATATTGCGGAAGCTGTTTGACCCCTTCGGGGAGCTATAAGCCGTAAGCTGGAAGTGGCGGTGTTTGGTGTGTTTTGTGGCGTGCTTGTTAGTTGGGCGTTGGCTGCGGTATGGATTCCGGCCTTCGCCGGAATGACGTAAAAGTGGGCCGGAATGACGGTTTTTAAGCACCGGTTTATCGGGCAAGCAAAGGTGGGCTGAGTTGTACACTTATGAGTGAAACAAGAGTTACGGTGGTGGGGTTAGGGTATGTGGGGGTGGCCAATGCGGTGCTGCTGGCGCGGCATAACGCTGTGGTGGCCTACGACATTAACCCCGAGCGGGTGGCCATGCTGGCGGTGGGGCAAAGCCCGGTGCAGGATGACGACATCAGTCATTTTCTGGCTACTCAGCCGCTGGCATTAAGCTGCACTGCTTGCCCCGAGCAGGCCTTTGCCAAGGCTGACTTTATCGTGATCGCCACCCCTACCGATTATGATCCGCTCACCAATTTTTTTGATACCAGCTCGGTAGAAACCGTTATTGAGCAGGCATTGGCCATTAACTCCACTGCGGTGTTTGTTATCAAGTCTACCGTGCCGGTGGGCTTTACTGCCGGTTTGCGCCAGCGCTTGGGGCACCAGGCTATTTTGTTCTCGCCGGAGTTTTTGCGTGAAGGCCGTGCCCTGCACGACAACCTGCACCCGTCCCGCATTGTGGTGGGCGGCCATTGCAAGCATGCTCAGCAGTTTGCTGCCTTGCTGCAGCAAGGGGCTGAAAGCAAAGAGGTGCCCGTGCTGCTGGTAAACAGCAACGAAGCCGAGGCCATCAAGCTGTTTGCCAACACCTACCTTGCCATGCGGGTGGCCTATTTTAATGAGCTGGACACCTACGCAGAAAGCCACGGCTTGAATGCTAAAGAGATCATAGAAGGTGTGGGGTTAGACCCTCGCATTGGTCAGCATTACCATAATCCGTCGTTTGGTTATGGCGGTTATTGCCTGCCCAAAGACACCCGCCAGCTGCTGGCTAATTACCAGAATGTGCCCAATAACCTCATTGGTGCCATTGTAGATGCCAACCGCACCCGCAAGGATTTTATTGCAAGCCGGGTGCTGGCCCGCCAGCCCAATGTGGTGGGTATTTACCGGTTAATAATGAAGCAGGGTTCAGACAACTTTCGCCACAGCGCCATGCTGGGGGTGATGCGCCGGCTACAGCAGCAGGGTGTTACTGTCGTTATTTATGAGCCAACCCTGCAGCAGGCCGAGTTTAACGGCTGCTTGCTGGTAAATAACCTTGAGCACTTTAAGCAACAGGCTGATGTTATTCTGGCCAACCGCCAGCACGCCGATTTACACAGCGTGGCCGGCAAGGTATACACACGGGATATTTTTGGGCAAGACTAGTCTCAAAAAAGAGCACAATCATTTTATTTGCAGGAGCAACCATGACACTCACCTTTGCCGCTGCGGCATTTTGCAACTGGCAACTGGCCTCTCCCGCGTTACGCCAGCTTGTTTCTGAACATGAATTAAAAGTTACTGAACTTGCCGGCGCAGCTGCCCTGGAAGAGCTGAAACATGCCGGAGGCAATCTGGTGCTGCTTTATGCACCACTTTATATGGCGCTGGAGCAGGCTGCCGCCCGCGGCACCGAGCCCTCTCAGGCGGTGGCGCTATGGCAGCATAACGCGGCCTTGTTGGCTCGTTTTTGCAAAAAAATGCGTGGCAAGGCGTTACTGTTCAGCCTTGCTGATGTATTGGCTGCACCGCAGCTGTTTCACACTTTGTGTGCTCAGCACTGGCCAGCGCTTGAACTGCCGGAGCAAACTACGCCAGCCATTAAGCACACCACCTCTGCACTGCAACGGTTAATGGCAGAAAACATGCTTGCCAGCAATGCAGAACTGCAGTCATTAGAGCAGCAACTGCAGGCCTTGGCACAGCCGCTGGGCTCTTTCTCGTCATCCTTAGCCATGGCTGATCTGGATAAGCTGCTGGCAGACTTTCAGGCTGGCAAGCAGGCCCATATTAACTGGCAGAACACAGAACAGCTTAATAAAATCGCGAAACAAAAACTTGCAGAACAAACCAAGGAATGTAATCAGCTAAAGGTCAGTCTTGCTACTACACAAGAGCAAATAAAAACGATTACCAAAGAGTGCGAACACATTAAGGCCAACCTTGCTGCTGCAGAAAAACAAGTAATCACGCTTACTAAAGAGCGGGACTCGGCACGCAATAACAATCAGGAAGTAGCCGGGCTTAAGCAAGAGAACAGCTTGCTGCTGGAACAGTTGTTTACCGTGCAGGAAGCGCTGGAAAAACATCTCTCCCCTGCTCCTTCAGCTCCACTTCCGGTTGTGGCCCCCAAAGAGCCGGTCTCGAACAAGCCTGCAGTTAAGTCGTCTTCCCTTAAGGGCAAAATGAAAAAACGCGCCGAGAAAAAACAGCTGCAGCGCCGTGCAGCTGAGCTGGCGGCTTCTTCTTTATTTAACGGTGACTGGTATCTTAAGCAATATCCCGATGTGGCCGCCGACAAGCTCTTTGCCAGCAATCCGGCATTGCACTATCTGAAATGCGGCGGGTTTGAAGGGCGCAACCCAAGCCCGGGCTTTAACAGCCAGGATTATCTGGATGCCAACCCGGATGTTGCCGCTGCCGGCTTTAATCCGCTTTATCATTATTTGCGCTTTGGTCAGGCTGAAAAGCGGCCGCTTTATTAATGAGCGTAATTACACACGCTGAGCGAGAGCAGGCATTGCAACGCCTGTTTAATGCGCAGTGGTATCTTGAGCATTATCCGGATGTGGCCGCGGCCGGCATGGATCCATGGCACCACTTTATTAACCATGGCCGGCAAGAGCAGCGCCTGCCCTGCCCCAGCACTGCACTGGCACTGGAAGAACAACTATGGCGGGGGCATATCCATGCCGTTGGTGAGTTGCAAACGCTGGCTAACACCGGCGGAACCGAGGCCGCCATTGCGGCCTGGGTGCTGGCCCGCTGGCATGCCTCAAACTCTGAGCACACCCTTGCCGAGCCGTTATTGCGCGTATTTTTTGCAGACGTAACAGCCGGCTTACTGGTTGGTCATGCCGGGCCATGGCTGCTGATGTTCCATGTGCTGTGGCATCAGGGAAAGATGCAGGAGGCTACCGCCTGGCTGGAGCAGCCAGGATGGCCCAAGGTGCCGGATTGGGCGCTCGCCAGATTTATGCTGCCAGAGCAGCACACCCTGGCCACTCTGAATGAGTTTTATCAAGAGCAGGGGCTGTGTTCCGTTGCTTTGCACCATGCACAACAGCCGTTAACGCTTGATAATTTGAGTGCGCCACAGGCACCAGCTGCTGTTCGCGCCTGGTGGCAGCGCAAACCGTTGGTGTCGGTTATTATGCCCTGCTTTAATGCTGAGGCCGGCCTTGCTACCGCACTGCGCAGTTTGCAGCAGCAAAGCTGGAAACACCTTGAAATTCTGGTAGTGGATGATGCCTCTGCGGATAACTCTGCCAGCATAGTGGCCGGGCTTGCAGCCCGGGATCCGCGTATTAAGCTGCTTCGCCACTCCGTTAATCAGGGTGCCTACGCTGCGCGTAACACCGCCCTGGCCCAAGCACGCGGAACATTTATTACCACTCACGATTGTGACGACTGGTCGCACCCGCAAAAAATAGAGCATCAGGTAGCATTGCTGCAGGCCAATAAGCGACTGGTTGCCTGCACCAGTCACTGGGTGCGTTGCACTCCCGGGCTGAATATTGCAGTGTGGCGGCAAGAGCCGAGCTGGGTTCAGCGCAATGTGTCGTCTCTTATGTTCCGCAGGCGGGTGCACCGCAAGCTTGGATTTTGGGACTGTGTGTCGGTGAATGCCGATACCGAGTTTTATTACCGTATTATTCAGGCTTTTGGCTCTGCCGCCATGGCCGAAGCTCTGCCCGGCATACCCCTGGCTTTTGGCCGGGTAGATGCAGGCTCGCTTACTCAACAAAATCATTCTCACCTGCGTACTTATTATCAAGACAGCGGCTTAAGAAACCGCTATCACCAGGCAGCACGGGCATGGCAGCAAAACGCTCGCACGCTGTATATGCCGGCCAGGCCAGAGCAGCGCCCTTTTGCCGCTCCTGCCCCCATGTGTCGTGGCACCGCCAGTGCAAAGGAGCACAACCTCAGATTGCTGGCAGAGCAGAGCACCTTGTTTGATGGTGACTGGTATTTGCGACGCTATCCGGATGTGGCCGCAGCGGGCATGGAGCCATTACAGCATTACCTGCGTTTTGGCCATCTTGAGTGGCGCGATCCCGGCCCTCATTTCAGCGGTTCGGGTTATCAGTTTGCGGTACCCGAGGCCCAGCAGCAAAACCCGCTTTTGCATTTACTGCGTGCCGACACAGCTCATGAATACGCGCTGTCACTGCTGAATGGTGCTCTGGCATGGCGTTCAGATCGCCCGGTATTACTGCTGTGTGCCCACCTGGTAAGCGATAAAACCTATGGTGCCGAACGCAGCTTTTTGGATGTGCTGAGCGCTTTGGGCCATTTGCCCTATAACCTGCTGGTTACTTTGCCTTCTGCTCAGAACATGGATTATGTGGAGCAGATAAGAACCCGCTGTCAGCACCTTGTGGTGTTGCCTTATCACTGGTGGCAACACGGGCGCAGCGCAGAGCAGGCCACAGTGGCGCATTTTTCCGGGCTTATTAAAGAGCACAATGTTGCTCTGGTATATTGCAACACACTGACACTGTGGGAACCTTTGCTGGCTGCCAAAGCCTGCGGCGTGCCCGCTGTAAGCCATGTGCGTGAACTGCCCGAGCACGATGCCGCGCTGTGCACAGACTTCAATGCCTCTTCTGAGCAAATTCGCCAGCACCTGCTGGAGCATTGTGATGCTTTTATTGCCAATTCTCAGGTTGTGGCTCGTTATCTTAACGCGCCCGGGCGGGTTCATGTTGTTGGTAATGTGATAGAGGCGCAGGCTTTTAGTGTGCCGCTGCCAGGTAAAAGCCGCGTGCAGGTAGGCATGATCAGCAGCAACCTGCCTAAAAAAGGCCTGTACGATTTTGTGCAGCTTGCCTCTTTGTTACAGCAACAAGGAGTGCCCGCCACCTGTGTGCTGATTGGCCCGGAAAATGAACACACACAGGCGTTGTTCAGCAACAGCGAAGCGCCGGTTAACCTTGAGTTTGCGGGCTATAGCGCAACCCCTCAGGCGGCATTGGCACAGCTGGATATGCTGGTAAACCTTTCGCATTTTCAGGAGTCGTTTGGCCGCACTGTGCTGGAAGCCATGGCGGCCAGCCGCCCGGTTGTTTGTTATTACTGGGGCGCATTGCCTGAGCTGGTAGCGCACGAACAAACCGGTTTTCTTGCCCCCAAAGGCGATGTGCAACAAGTAGCCGAACATGTTGCCGCCCTGGTTGCAAACCATGAGCTGCGCACCAGCATGGGCATGGCAGGGCGGCAGCGCGCTGAGCAGCATTACAGCTCTCTTAAAATGCAAAAAGCCTTGAACACACTGTTATATGAAATGATGACGTCATAAAAAATGAAAATAGCAATTAAAGAACTGGCTTACTCAGCATTAAAAAAAATAAAGCTCAACCACTCTCACTTAGTCAAGAGAGTTCTCACCACCATGCTAACTAAAAACAATAGCAATCCAGTTTTTAAATGGCATTTGGACTACCCTTCTAAAAAGTACGGTTCTAAAAAAACAAATTCAGGCCTGGTAGTTCAGGGATGGGCGTTACTTAAAGAAAGCAGTCACACTCCTGCCTACATCATTGCTCGCTGGTCACCTAACTTCTACCTTCTTAATGAAATAAATCTAAAAAGATCTGACGTAATAAAAGAGACAAAAATAAGCACACCAAAAATAAGCAAGCAAATGTTTTGCGGCTTTAGCTTCACAATACCTCACTCTGCAGGGAAGGTAGAGCTAATCCTAAAAGCAGGCAACAACGAGCAGCTATTAAAAACTATCAACACTTCCCAGCACAACGAAAAACATGAAACCATAAAAGTATTAAAGGGTAAGAATGGCTGGCTATTTCTGGATAACGACACAAACAACAGCATAGATCAATTCACTGGAAAAATAAAACTAACCGAAATAACCCTGAGTAGGTGGTCATCATACTTTCACGGCATGAAAGAGCTTGCAAAGCAGCATTCCAGTGAATACGCAATGTTGATCGCACCATCAAAAGAAAGTGTTGTTGGTGAAAAATATCACCCACAAAAAAAAGGTGTTAGCCCCATCACTGAAATAGAGAAACTAGCACCACCATTACTAGTATACCCACTGAAAGAATTAAAAAATCTAGGTGATGATTCTTATTTGAAATGTGACACTCATTGGTCTCACAAAGGCGCACTCACCGCTACGCTGGCACTTATGAGAAAATTCGGCATAGCCTCTACCTCTATTCAAAAGCATTTCAAAAGTGACAGATACAAAGTGCAAGTAAAGGGAGGGGATCTTGGAAACAAACTCACCCCCAGAGAATCAAGCAAAACCGAAATATTAAAATCCTTTAACTATAGAAACTTTATTGTATATGACAATGCTCTGCCAAATATTGGACGAATCATTGCTTTCCATAATAAAGATTCACTCATAAAAAAAACATGCTTAACCTTTGGCTCTTCATCAAGCTATTCCATGTTTAACTACCTAAGTAGAATTTTTGAAAACTACCTATTTATACACACAGCAGGAAATATTGACCCCAACTTGTTAAAAATAGTAAAACCAGACTACTTAGTCACTCAAACAAATGCCAGATTTGTTATTCAAGCACCCTCTACAGACTTCTGCCTCTTACAAGCAATACGTGAAAAAATTACAGCACTCTCAGAAGACGAAATAATTAAGGCAATAAAAAACAAGGTATCTTGCAGCCAGGAGAAGTTAGAAAAAATGCACCTGCAGGGCCTTGATGCATGCTTAACCGAAGCATTTGACAAGGTTGTAACTAATGAAAAGTGACACTACAACCAACATTGACTGCAAGTTCACCTCGGTTAACTTACCTTTAGGTAAAAATTTAAAAGAGGGCTGGTTTATAGTTAGTGCCCTTTTGGATTGCAAGGGTTCCTCACTTGAGGCAGCCTTATTTATAGAAGAAGACAACCTAACCCAAAAGGTTATCAACTTGCCGATAACACTCAAGGGGAAGCTATATGAGGTCATAAAGCTTCCAGCTTTTACCAAAGCATGGATTGAAATTAAAAGCCGGGAAACTCCAAGCGGTCTCAACAGTTTTTACATACAAAAAGTTAGCTGGATGACTGCGCGTTATTTAATGGGTCGCCGGCTTTATAACACTTATACCACTTCTTCACACAGGCAACGACGGGTGCTTAACTTAAACCCTGTTGCCATGCTTCTTAATCCCTACTCAGCCTATCAGCTGATAGGTAAAAGCCGCTATTTTACGGCTTCTCCTTGCTATGACCAGTGGATAAAGCAAAGTGAGAACTTTACTCCGTCTGTGGCTCGCCGGCTAAAGAAAGCCATAAAACATAAAAAACTGACCAATGTAAAAATAAATGTTGTTATTGATGCCCGCTTTGCTGATGCCCCGGGTGTGGTGCAGCAGAGTCTGACATCGCTGCGGCAACAGCTTGAGATGTTATCTGCATCAGTAAGCTTGCTGGTAACGGAACACCAGAAAGCTGAGTGGGGCACAGCCTTTGATATTGCACTGCTGACTATTAATGAATTAAAAGTTATACACAGTGAAAACTGGGTGCTGCTGATGCAAGCCGGCACTCAACTTGCGCCTTGGGCTTTAGCCTGGCTGGCTGCAGAAATGGTTAACCAAAATAACCACTTCATTTACTCCGATCATGACTATTGGATCAATGAAAAGCGCGAAAACCCGCAATTTAAGCCAGACTGGTCACCTGAGCTGGCTCGCAGCTCAGGTTACATAGGCTCGGCATTTGCCATGCGTGGCCATGTTTTCTCTTCAGCACTGAAGCGCTGCGATTTTACTTCTGCTTATGAGCTTGTGCTGGAGGCAACAGCAAAGCTTGAAGATAGTGCAGTGTGCCATATTCCAGCTGTGTTGTTTCACCATGCAGCCAATAATGCCACTCCCTGCTGCGCAACACTGGCGCGCTATTTTGAGCGACATAAAATTAATGCGGCAGTTTGCGAGCAGGGTGACTTTTTAAGCGTGCGTTATGGGTTGCCACCTGTTCTGCCAACAGTGTCTATTGTGGTGCCCACGCGTGATGCGCTGCACTACTTAAAAACCTGTGTAGACAGCTTGCTTCAAAAAACCACCTGGCCCAACTTTGAACTGTTGGTGGTAGATAATCAAAGCTGTGAACAGGCTACTCTTGACTATTTTGAACACATATCTCGCCACCCAAATGTGCGTGTGCTGCATTACAACAAACCATTTAATTTTTCTGCCATTAATAACTTTGCTGTAAGCCAGGCAAACGGTGATGTGGTTTGCTTGCTGAACAACGACACTGAAATTATCAGCCCCGACTGGCTGGAAGAAATGGTATCGCGTTTGCTGCAACCCGGCACCGGTGTGGTGGGTGCTCGCCTTTATTTTAGTGATGGACGGGTGCAACATGCCGGCGATGTATTGGGCCCGGGCGGTTGTGCCACTCACTTGCATGGCATTCTTGAGGGAGATGACCCCGGCTATATGCACAGGGCAATGCTGGCACAGGATTTATCGGCAGTAACGGCAGCATGTTTGGTTACTCATAAGGCATTATATGAGCAGCTGGGCGGACTGGAAGAGCAGCTTACCGTTGCTTTTAATGATGTAGATTATTGCCTGAAAGTGAGAGAAGCCGGCCAGCGTGTCATTTACACGCCTTATGCCGAGCTTTATCACCATGAGTCTGTTTCTCGCGGCAAAGATGACTCTCCTAAGAAAAAAGCCAGAGCACAACAAGAAACACTCTATATGCGCCACCGGTGGGGGCATATTATTGAAAGAGATCCTTTCTATAACCCTAACCTTAATTATTCTCAGCCCGACTTTAAACTGGGCAAGATTCCACGGGTAGACTGGCCATGGTAACGCCCACCCTGCTGGTTCAGCAGGGTGCCAACCCTTCCGCTGATTTTTTTGTGCGGCCTTATCTGCGCAATATGAATGCAGCGGTAACAGAGGCTCATCTGCATAACCCCCCTCCCTTGAGCGCGCCTTTTGCGGAAGTGGTTTTTGTGCGTTATTTAACACCAGCCTGGTGCAAGTGGGTTGAACAGCACCGCTCGCACATTGGCCAGCTGGTGTTTTTTATGGATGACGATCTGTTTGACCTGCGTGCTCACACAGGTTTGCCGCTGCGCTATCGCTATAAGCTATGGAAAATGGCGTTACGCTATAAGGGCTGGCTGCAGCGCATGCAGGCAGAACTATGGGTGTCTACGCCCTGGCTTGCAGAGAAATATGCCAGCTGGTCTCCTGTGGTGTTGCAACCACAATCACCTTATGTGCGTTCAACACCACAAAAAACGCTGTTTTATCATGGTTCTGCATCACACGGAGCTGAGTTTGAGTGGCTGTATCCGGTGTTTGAACAGGTGCTGGAACAGGATGCCAGCCTGAGCGTGGAGTTAATTGGCAGCCAGGCAGTTCGCAAGCAGTTTGCTGCTCTGCCCAGAGTGCATGTGCTGCACCCCATGAACTGGCCAGCTTATCAGGCTTTGCTGGCCCGCCCGGGCCGCACCATTGGCCTGGCCCCCTTGCTGAATAACCATTTTAACGCTGCCCGTGCCCCCACCAAGTTTTTTGATATTACTCAGGCCGGTGCCGTTGGCATTTATGCGGATCACCCGGTTTACCGCTCTCTGGTGCGCCATGAACACAATGGCCTTTTGTTACCCATGGAGCAGCAAGCCTGGGTGAATGCCATTTTGCGGTTAAGTGCGAATGAGCAGGCAAGGCAGGCAATGTGGGAGCAGGCGCGAAACAGTTCCCTCCCCTTACTAAGGGGAGGGTCAGGGTGGGGTCTGTTTTAACCCCCTCCCGGCCTCCCCCTTAAATAGGGGGAGGAGATGAAATGGTGCCTCTTGAAAAGGGGGGAGGAGCAAGAAGTTCCCTCCCCTTGCCAAGGGGAGGAGCAGTCAACCTTGATATCCCTTCCCTGTGTTTTATAATCGCTTTCTTTTATTACAGGCGGCTTAGGCCGCCTGTTTGCCACCCACGGAGTTGTGTATGCATATTTTGCTGTTGGGCAAAAACGGCCAGGTGGGCTGGGAGCTGCAGCGCGCCCTGGCACCGCTAGGCAAGGTTACTGCCCTTGGGCGGGAGCAAACCGAGCTGTGCGGTGATTTGTCTTGCCCCGAGGCGCTTGCCAGAACTGTTCGCGCGCTTAAGCCGAATGTGATTGTTAACGCTGCCGCTTATACCGCCGTAGATAAGGCCGAAACCGAGCAGGCACTGGCGCAGCAGGTGAATGCTGCCAGTGTTGCTGTGCTGGCCAAAGAGGCCGCAGCCTTGGGTGCCTGGCTGGTACATTACTCCACCGATTACGTTTTTAACGGCACCGGCAGCACCCCCTGGACAGAACAAGACGCACCTCAGCCGCTGAACCACTACGGTGCTACCAAGCTTGCCGGAGAGCAGGCTGTTCTTGCCCATTGCCCGCAGCATTTAATTTTTCGCACCAGCTGGGTATACGCCGCCCGGGGCAGTAATTTTGCCAAAACCATGCTGCGTCTGGCACAAGAGCGCAGCGAGCTGAGTGTTATTAATGATCAGGTGGGGGCACCTACCAGTGCCGAGCTGATAGCGGATGTAACGGCGCATGCTTTGCGCATGGCGTTGCGCCAGCCCGCCCTTGCCGGGATTTATCATTTGGCCGCCCGAGGTGAAACCAGCTGGCACGGTTATGCCGGTTTTGTGTTTGAGCAGGCCCGCAACAGCGGCGTGGAGCTTGCCCTGCAAACCTGCCTGCCCATTTCTTCTGAGCAGTGGCCGGTGCCGGCAACGCGCCCGTTAAATTCCCGCCTTGACTGCAGCAAGCTGGAAGCCGCTTTTGATCTGACCCTGCCTCACTGGCAACAGGGTGTAACCCGCATGCTGACTGAAATTCTGGAGCAAACCCATTGAGCACTCGTAAAGGCATTATTCTGGCTGGTGGCTCCGGCACCCGGCTTTATCCGGTGACCATGGCGGTAAGCAAACAACTGCTGCCGGTATACGACAAACCCATGATCTATTATCCGCTGTGCACCCTGATGCTGGCGGGCATTAAAGACATTCTTATTATCAGCACACCACAAGATACGCCCCGCTTTGAGCAGCTGCTGGGTGATGGCAGCCAGTGGGGCATTAATCTGCAATATGCGGTGCAACCCAGCCCCGATGGTCTGGCCCAGGCCTTTGTGATTGGTGCCGACTTTATTGGTGACGATGACTGTGCCCTGGTGCTGGGCGATAACATCTTTTTTGGCCATAGCCTGCAGCAGGAGCTGATGCAGGCCAGCAGCCAGCGCAGCGGTGCCACTGTGTTTGCCTATCATGTGCACGACCCCGAGCGCTATGGCGTGGTGGAGTTTAACGAACAGGGCCAGGCCCTTAGCCTGGAAGAAAAGCCTACCCAGCCCAAAAGCAACTATGCGGTTACCGGCCTGTATTTTTACGATAATCAGGTCATTGATATTGCCCGCAACCTTAAGCCTTCTGCCCGGGGCGAGCTGGAAATTACCGATGTGAACAGAATATATCTGGAACGTGGCGAGCTTGCCGTTACCACCATGGGCCGGGGTTATGCCTGGCTGGATACCGGCACCCACAACAGCCTGATGGAAGCCGGCACTTTTATTCAGACCATTGAGCAGCGCCAGGGGCTTAAAGTGGCCTGTCCGGAAGAAATTGCTTATCGCAAGGGCTTTATTAGTGCCGAGCAGGTGACAAAGCTGGCAGCCCCGCTGGCTAAAAATGATTATGGCCAATATTTGTTGCAACTGATTAAGCCAGGTTACAAAGCATGAATATTGTGAATACCGCCATTCCCGACGTGGTGATCATTGAACCCAGCGTGTTTGGTGACGATCGCGGCTTTTTCTTTGAAAGCTTTAACCAGCGCAATTTTGAGCAGGCCATTGGTCGCCCGGTGAACTTTGTGCAAGACAACCACTCCCGCTCCGCCAAGGGGGTGCTGCGCGGCCTGCATTACCAGGTGGCTCAGCAACAGGGCAAGCTGGTGCGCTGCACTTTGGGTAAGGTGTTTGATGTGGCAGTGGATCTGCGCAGGGAGTCTGCCACTTTTGGTGCTTGGGTGGGTGTGCATCTTTCAGCGGAGAACAAGCGCCAGCTGTGGGTGCCGGAAGGCTTTGCCCATGGTTTTGTGGTGCTGTCTGATGTGGCCGAGTTTTTATATAAAACCACTGACTATTACGCGCCAGAGCACGAAAGGGCCATTCGCTGGGACGACCCCACACTGGCCATAAACTGGCCATTGCAAAGCACTCCGCTGCTGTCTGGCAAAGATCAGGCGGCAGCCTTGTTTGCCGATGCCGAACTGCCCCCTGCTGAATAATGAGAACTGACGTTATGCGTAAAATTCTGGTTACCGGCGGTGCCGGCTTTATTGGCTCTGCCGTGGTTCGTCATATTATTGAAAACACGCAAGATTCAGTGATTAACCTGGACAAGCTCACCTATGCCGGCAACCTGGAATCACTGGCCAGCGTGGCCGACGCTGCCCGCTATCACTTTGTTAAGCTGGACATTTGTGACCGCGCCGGCCTGGATACCGTGTTTGCCGAGCATAAGCCAGACGCCGTTATGCACCTGGCGGCAGAAAGCCATGTAGACAGATCCATCTCTGGCCCGGCCGAGTTTATTAATACCAATATTGTGGGCACCTACACTCTGCTGGAAGCCGCCCGCCACTACTGGAACGGCCTTGAAGACGGTGCTAAAGCAGCGTTTCGTTTTCATCATATTTCTACTGATGAAGTGTATGGCGATTTGCACGGCACAGATGACCTCTTCACTGAAACCACGCCCTATGCGCCCAGCTCGCCCTACTCGGCCAGCAAGGCCAGCTCGGATCATCTGGTGCGGGCCTGGCAGCGCACCTATGGCCTGCCCACACTTATTACCAACTGCTCTAACAACTATGGGCCTTATCACTTTCCGGAAAAACTGATCCCGCTGGTGATTTTAAATGCACTGGAAGGTAAACCTCTGCCTATTTATGGTAAAGGCGACCAGATCCGTGACTGGCTGTATGTGGAAGATCACGCTCGTGCCCTTTACGAAGTGGTCACCCGCGGTGAAGTGGGTGAAACCTACAACATTGGCGGCCATAACGAAAAACAGAATATTGAAGTGGTAAAAACCATCTGCACCATTCTGGATGAACTAGCGCCATCTGCTCATTCCCCCTACGCCAGCTTAATTACCCACGTAGCCGACAGACCAGGCCATGATGTGCGCTATGCCATAGACGCCGCCAAAATTGAGCGCGAACTGGGCTGGAAACCGGTAGAAACCTTTGAAAGCGGCATTCGTAAAACCGTACAGTGGTATCTTGCCAATCAGGAATGGGTGAACAACGTAAAAAGCGGTGAATACCAAAACTGGCTGAACGCACATTACCAATAACCGGAGTGACGGTGCCGTTATCTACACACCCTTTGTTTAAAGCGTTGCAACGCAACGCTGAATCCATGCCCACGCTGGCAGCACGCTTTGCTGAAAACAGCCAGCGTGTGCAACAGCTTACTTTTCATGTTGGTAAGGAGTTGCTGGTAGACCTTTCCCGCCAGCAGGTATGCCCTGCTGTGCTGCAGCAGCTGTGCGAGCTGGCCCGGCACATGAACCTGCCCGCGGCCATTGCCGGCCTGTTTGCCGATAACCAGTTTAACACCACCGAGCAGCGCGCCGTGCTGCACACGGCATTGCGTATGCCGGCAGGTAGCACGCTTGAGCATAACGGCGTGAATCTAGTGCCTGCGGTGCACGCCGAACTGGCTAAAATACGCCGTTTTTGTGAGCAAGTGCATTTGGGCGAGTGGCATGGTTTTACCGGCCTGGCCATAACCGATGTGGTGAACATTGGCATTGGCGGCTCCGACCTGGGTTCGGCCATGGTGTGCGAGGCGCTTAAGCCCTATTGCACCACCGGCATTCGCGCGCATTTTGTGTCGAATATAGACCCGGCGCATTTAGCCACTACCCTTGAGCCGCTTAACCCGGCCACCACTTTATTTGTGGTGTCGTCCAAAAGCTTTGGCACCGACGAGACCATGTCTAACGCGCTGGCTGCCCGCCAGTGGCTGCTGAATGCCTGTGGTGATGAGAGCCTGATTCAGCAGCATTTTGTGGCGGTGTCTACCAATCACCGCAAGGTGGTGGAGTTTGGCATTGCGGCCGAGAACATGTTTGAGTTCTGGGACTGGGTGGGCGGACGCTTTTCTTTGTGGTCTGCCATTGGCCTGCCCATTACTCTGGCGGTGGGCTTTGAGCGCTTTGAAGAGCTGCTGGCCGGTGCCCATGCCATGGATGAACACCTGCGCACCACGCCCCTTGAGCAGAACATTCCG
>NZ_JAWJBK010000036.1:0-29588 GCF_032842915.1 Oceanimonas sp. CAM02 | reverse complement strand
CTGGTCAATCTTGAAGATGTCAGGACAGGGTATGTGTTCAGCCCGCAGGCTGAATAAAAGCAGGCATGAGCCGTATACGAGGTCCGTACGTACGGTTCTGTGAGAGGGATGAGGCGGTAACGCCTCACCCTACTCGTTATGATCGAAAGCCCGTTTCTGCAGCGTGATTGATTGTTGCTTATTTGTTGATTTGAAACAAATTTGAGCCTGATATTCGCGATCTGTGACACGGTGCGCGTCCTTGTAAAAGTGCGCGCTTTTCATTAGAATTTCCGGGTTTTTTGTGGCAATTGAAACCAGAATATCCGCCGCGGTTGTCACACAGCAGTATCAATGCATGGAACGAAAAATAAATGCGCGGAGACCAAATGGGAGAGTTTTTGGATGAGCAATGCGCCAGTTGATACCGGTCGCCGCAGATTTCTGACCTGGTCAACCACAGTCGTGGGTGGGGTCGGAGCTGCTTTTGCCGCTGTGCCTTTCATCGCATCGTGGAACCCCAGCGCCAAGGCAAAAGCCGCCGGCGCGCCGGTAGAAGTCGACATCAGCAAAATGGAGCCCGGTCAGTTGATTCGGGTTGAGTGGCGTGGCAAGCCGGTTTGGGTGGTTCGCCGTAACCAGGAGATTCTGGACGGTCTGCCCAAGCATAATAACCAGCTGCGGGATCCTGCGTCCGAGCAGCCGCAACAGCCGGAATATGCCCAGAACGAATACCGTTCTATCAAGCCGGAAGTATTTGTGGCCGTGGGTCTGTGTACTCACCTGGGCTGTTCGCCCACCTATCTGCCTGACAGCTTTGGCGAGCAGGTACAGGGTGTGAGCGCCGGCTTTTTCTGCCCTTGTCATGGTTCCAAGTTTGATATGGCTGGCCGTGTGTTCCAGGGAGTTCCGGCTCCGCTGAACCTGGTCATTCCCCCTTATTACTATGTCAACGACGCCACCATACTGGTGGGTGAAGACAAGGAAGGAGCCTAACACCATGCTGGGTAAACTCGTAAGCTGGATCGACGAGCGCATTCCGATGACAGCGACCTACAACAAGCATGTAGGTCAGTATCCCGCGCCCAAAAACTTTAACTTCTGGTACTTCTTTGGCTCACTGGCCATGCTGGTACTGGTAAACCAGATCCTCACCGGTATCTGGCTGACCATGAATTACAACCCGTCCGGTGAAGGTGCCTTTGCCTCCATCGAATACATAATGCGTGATGTAGAGTACGGCTGGCTGCTGCGTTACATGCACAGTACCGGTGCGTCCGCCTTCTTTGTGGTGGTTTATCTGCACATGTTCCGTGGTCTGATCTACGGCTCTTACCAGAAGCCGCGCGAACTGCTGTGGCTGTTCGGCATGCTGATCTTCCTGGTACTGATGGCGGAAGCCTTTATGGGTTATCTGCTGCCCTGGGGCCAGATGTCGTTCTGGGGTGCGCAGGTAATTATCTCGCTGTTCGGGGCCATTCCGGTTATTGGTGACGATCTGACCCTGTGGATTCGGGGTGACTATGTTATCTCCGGTGCAACTCTGACCCGCTTCTTTGCGCTGCACGTGATTGCGCTGCCGCTGGTGCTGGTGATCCTGGTGTTCCTGCACATCGTTGCGCTGCACGAAGTGGGATCCAACAACCCGGACGGTATCGATATCAAGAAAAACAAGGATGAGAACGGCTGGCCAAAAGACGCCATTCCCTTCCACCCCTACTACACCGTAAAAGACATTGTGGGTGTGGCCGGTTTCCTGTTCTTCTTTGCGTTCGTGATCTTCTTTATGCCTGAAGGTGGCGGCTACTTCCTGGAAGCGCCGAACTTTGAAGCAGCCAATGGCCTGAAGACCCCTGAGCATATTGCGCCGGTATGGTACTTCACTCCCTTCTACGCCATTCTGCGTGCAGTTCCCGACAAGCTGATGGGCGTTATTCTGATGGGTCTGTCCATTGCCGTACTGTTTGTGCTGCCCTGGCTGGATCGCTGCAAGGTGCGTTCCTTCCGCTATCGCAGCAAGCTGCACCTGCTGAACATCGTTCAGTTTGTGATCTGCTTTATTATTCTGGGTATTCTGGGCGCGCTGCCGTCTACGCCGGTACTGACGCTGCTGGCACAGATTACGTCGTTCGGCTATTTTGCCTTCTTCGTGCTGTTGTTCTTCTACAGCAAAAACGAAAAAACCAAGCCGCTGCCAGAGAGGGTAACGTTCAAATGAAAAGGATAGTTGTTGCATTATTTGCACTGTTGCCGGCCCTGACCTTTGCCGCCGGCGGAAAGGTTCACCTCGATGAGGCGGATTACGATCTGAGTGACAAGGCCTCGCTGCAAAACGGTGCCAAGCTGTTTATGAACTACTGCTCAGGCTGTCACAGCACTCAGTATCAGCGTTATAACCGTGTTGCCGAAGATCTGGGTATTCCTGAAGACGTGATGCAGGCCAACCTGAACTTCACCGGTGTTGCCATCGGGGATCTGATGGAAAACGCCATTCCTGAAGCGGATGCCGCTAACTGGTTTGGTGCCGCACCGCCGGATCTGACCCTGGTTGCCCGGGTGCGTGGTGCCGACTGGCTGTACACTTACCTGCGTTCTTTCTATAAGGACGAGACCCGTCCCTTTGGTGTAAACAACCTGGTGTTCCCGTCCGTGGGTATGCCTCACGTACTGGAGCCGCTGCAGGGCAGTGCCCATCTGAAAACCGAAACCCGCATGGTTGACGGTGTTGAAGTGGTCACTCCGGTGGGTATTCAGGCTGATGGTAATGGTGAGCTGACCCCGGCTGAATATGATCAGGCAGTACTGGATATTGTTAACTTCCTGGTCTATTCCGGTGAGCCGGTTAAACTGGAGCGCCAGCGCATGGGTTATTGGGTGCTGGGCTTTCTGGTTATCTTCTTCATCATTGCCTATCTGCTGAAGAAAGAATACTGGCGCGACGTGCACTGAGCCGACGTCGACTGAGCTGAGCAGGTGAGCGGCAATGGGGGTATAATGCTTCCATTGCCGTTCCCATTTTTGATTTCTGGAGGATTCAATGGCAGTTGCGGCCAATAAACGTTCCATCATGACGCTGTTTTCCGGTGCTGATGATATCTACAGCCATCAGGTACGTATTGTGCTGGCAGAAAAAGGCGTCAGTGTGGAAATCAGCCAGGTAGAGCCTGACAGCCTGCCCGAAGATATGCTGGAACTGAACCCTTACGGTACTCTGCCCACCCTGGTGGATCGTGAGCTGGTGCTTTATCAATCTCATATCATTATGGAATACCTGGATGAGCGCTTTCCTCATCCGCCCCTGATGCCGGTTTATCCGGTGGCCAGAGGTAACAGCCGGCTGATGATGCATCGGATTGAGCAGGACTGGTACGCGCTGGCTGAGCGCATTCAGCGTGGTGACAAGGCGGATGAAGCCCGTAAAGAGCTGCGTGAAGCACTGCTGTCCATTGCGCCTGTGTTTGCCGAATATCCTTATTTTATGAGTGAAGAGTTCAGCCTGGTTGACTGCTATATGGGGCCGCTGCTGTGGCGTCTGCCGTCTCTGGGCATAGAGCTGTCCGGCCGTGGCGCCAAGGAAATCAAGGCGTATATGGTACGTCTGTTTGAGCGGGATTCCTTTCAGGCCTCACTGACTGAAACCGAGCGTGATCTGAGCAGCAAGGTGTGACCATGGATGAAATGACCCCAAGCCGTCCTTATGTGCTGCGGGCGTTTTATGACTGGTTGCTGGACAACGATCTGACGCCGCATCTGCTGGTTAATGCTGAAGTACCTCATACCGAAGTACCGCGCCAGTATGTGAATGACGGTCAGATAGTGCTGAATATTTCTCCCAGCGCTGTGCTCGGTCTGCAGATGGACAATGAAACGGTCAGCTTCAATGCCCGTTTTGGCGGCCAGCCGCTGCAGGTGTATATTCCGATGGCGGCAGTGGTGGCCATTCAGGCCCGTGAAAACGGTGCCGGCACTTTCTTTCCGCCGGAGCCGGCTTATGAGGCCTGGCTGGAAGCAGCCAGCGAAGAAGCATTGCCTGAGTCCGTAACAGAGTCTGGGCCGTCTTCGCCTGCGCCTAAAAAAGGCAGACCAAACCTCAAAGTCATTAAATAAAAAACGCAGCCGCAAGGCTGCGTTTTTGTTTGCGCGTTTTGCCGGCTTAAGGAGCCGGCTGTATATATTCAAACGCGGTGACCACCCGGGATACGCCAGCCACGTTACGGCTCAGCTGCACGGCGATATCCGCTTCCTTGCGGGTTACCAGACCGATCAGAAATACTTCGGTATTTTCAGTCACGACCTTGAGCTTGGTGCCGTCAAGATTTTTTTCTGCCAGCAGTGTGCTTTTCACTTTTGAGGTAAGCCAGATGTCCTTGCTTTGCTGGCTGAGAGAAACAGGCTGACCGGTGCGTATTTCATTAAAAACTTCCTTAACACCGGGCACGTCAGCCACTATTTGCTCGGCCCGGGTGCGGTATTCCTCGCTGGGAGTCTGACCAATCAGTAATACTTTTCCGTTAGTAGCAATGGCGGCAAAACGGCTCTGGTCCCACATGGGCTGTTCTTCTCCCAGCCGGTGAAGGGCACGCATCTCAATGGTTTGATCGCTGATTTGCGTACCTATGGTGCGCCTGTCGGTGATCATGTTGGCACCGGTTGCACCGCCTGCGGCCACCAGTCCGGCGCAGCCCTGCAGCAAGGTGAGTGAGGTCAGTATCACCATCAGTGTCTTGTTCATTAATCAGTCCTCCTGGCTGGGGAAAAGCGTGCGGTCAATCAGGTCGCACAGACAGTGCAGGGTGAGCAGGTTTACCTCGTGAATGCGCGGTGCCCGCAGTGCCGGAACCCTGATTTCCACATCATTGGGGCCAAGCAGGCCTGCCAGTTCGCCGCCGTCGCCGCCGCTCAGGGCGACGATGGTCATGTCCCGGCTGAGCGCCGCCTCGGCGGCCTTGATCAGGTTGCGGCTGTGACCGCTGGTAGAGATAACGACCAGCACATCGCCGCTTTGACCAAATGCTCGGATCTGGCGGGCATAGGCATCGTCAAAGTGATGGTCCACTGCAATGGCGCTGATGCTGCTGGTATCCAGGGTCAGACACATGGCCGGCAACGCCGGGCGTTCTGTTTCATAGCGGTTGATAAGCTCGCTGACAAACAGCTGGGCCAGTGCGTTGGAGCCGCCATTCCCGCATACCAGCAGTTTGTTACCGTTGAGCAGGCACATGACCATCATCTGAGCCGCCGCCAGAATATCGTCGGGCAGCGCCTCGGCGGCGGCAATTTTGGTCTGAATGCTTTCAGTAAAGCTGGCTTTGATTTCTTCCTGCATGAGATTCCTCAAAAGGCGTTTTGTATCCAGTTAACCTGATCACCGTCAATGGCCACCAGATCGAAACGACAGGACTGATGGGCTTCATTCAGCCCTTTCATTTGTAAATAACACAATGCTGCACGGCGTAACTTTTGTTGCTTGCCATAGGTAACTGACATGGCTGCGCCACCAAAGTCTTCCCGTTGCCGAAAGCGAACTTCCACAAACACCAGGGTGTCGCCCTGGCGCATCACAAGATCGATCTCACCCGGTTTGCACTGATAGTTGCGTTGTACCGGCGTCAGTCCCTGAGCGCGAAGGTAGTCTTCGGCACGGCGCTCATACAGCGCGCCGTATTGTCGTTTATTCCTGAAGTTCGGCGTTTGCCCCGATCGGTATCCAGTTGCCATTGTCGTACTCCCTCCATAGCAGGTGCCGCTGTACTACGCCTTCCGGTGATACTGTCAGCTCGCCGGTCAGGCCCGGTACTCCGGGCGCACCACGACGCAACGCCGGCAGCTGGGGAATAATTGCCCGGGCGTCATAGCCAAGAGCAAACAGTCGCAGCCAGGCGCTGCCAGCACTCGGCCACAAGCCGAGAATCTCTTCTTTCAGCTGAGGTGCACTATCAAACATCCAGGGCATATCTGCCAGCCGCAGTCCGGCCAGTTCGCCCATGGGGGCTTCACCGGCAGGAATATAACTGCGTGAAATGACATAGGTCGGCAGGCGTGTGGCACGACTGTCCCGCACAAAATCAAAATAGGGAAGAATAAAGCGGGTTTCGGCAGCATTGGTGGGCATAAATACCGAGTCGGCATGATGGCTGCCGAGCGCTCTGCGCACATCCTTTTCAATGCTGGCCTGATTGCTGAAGTAGGATACGGCAGCCGGCTGACCGCTAAATGTTTGCCACTGGCGGTTGAACTCTGCCGAGACTCGCCGGCCAAGCTCATTATCGGGCGCAAAAATCAGTGGTTGCTGATGCCCTTCTTCCCACATACGGCGAGCAGCATCGCTTGCCTCACCCTCGGGCGCTAACGAAAAGTAATAGAAAGTAGCCAGTTCCGGCTGGTAAACGGGCTGATTAAGCGCCAGTACCGGTAAGGCCGGATCCAGCTTGAGCAATGTATCTACGTTATCCTTCAATAAAGGGCCCAGAATCATATCAGCGCCGGACTGCATAATCTGCTGATAAAGAGCGGCCATGTCCTGATTTTGAGTATCAAAAAAGCTGACTCGCGCCGATTGTCCCTGTCCGGCACTGAGAATGCCGTTACGAATAGCCTCGCCCTGTTCTGCCAGCCGGCCCGACAACGGCAGCAATACCGCTATATGGCTGGCATCAAAGCCAGGTGCCTGCACTTGGCCCTGTACTTGCGGAAGGTAAACACGGGCAGGATGATCATTATAGCTGCGCTCCCATGACAGCAACTGCCAGTTTTTTTGCTCGGCGGGAATGTCCTGACTGTTCAGAATCGCCAGCAGGCGCAGCCAGCCGTTGGCTGTGGCCGAAAGGTTATCGCTCTGAGCGCTGCGCAGTACGGAGGGAGATTGAGCACTGAGTAATTGATAAATACGATCAATGTCCCGGCGTTGCTCAGGGCCCGACAGCAGTTCATTACGGGCAATCAGCGCCAGGGCAGCCTGTACCGGCTGACGCTGCTGCTCATGGCCGTTGGCCTTGAGCAGCCACCAGTAGGCCTGACCGGAAGATGACAATGACCCTGTATCGATATTATCAAGCAGTGACAAGGTTTCGGCTGGCTGGTTTTGAGTCAGCCGGGAAGCAGCAGCAAGCAGCTGTACCACGGGTTGCTGAGACAGGCTTGCCGTGGCGCGCAACGCCTGCAATCTGGCTTCGGCTTCCTGCTGGCTGCCTTGTTGTAACAAAGAGCGAATGGTAAGCACCTGCCAGGCAAAAGCATTGTCACCGGTGGCGATATCAGCCTGAACCCGGTATTGATCTGCCGGACGCACCAGTGGGCTGAACATGTCTGGTGCCGGTTCCGGCGTAACGGCAGGCTGCAGAAACCCACTGCCACAGGCGGTGAGTATGGTTGAAAGCACCAGAGTAAACAGCAGTCGTGTTACACTGATGCGCTGAAGTTGAGTTGCCAATCCCTTATTTCCCATGCTGAGTCATTCTGGTCCTAAGTGTAATCGGGCCGGCACGGTGAAACAATTGCTTGCACAGGAGTCATGATGAGCCAAGCTGCCTTATATATTGTGCCTACCCCTATCGGTAACCTGGCTGATGTCAGCCAGCGCGCTCTGGATACTCTGAAACAGGTAGATGTCATTGCCTGTGAAGACACTCGCCACACCGGGAAATTATTATCTTATTATCAGATTGGCACACCGACCTGGGCCTTGCATGACCACAACGAGCAGCACAAGGCGGAGCAGCTGGTTACCCGGCTGCTGGAAGGGAAAAGCATAGCGCTGGTGTCCGATGCGGGTACACCGCTTATCAGCGATCCCGGTTATCATCTGGTCAACCGGTGTCGTGAGGCGGGTATTCAGGTAGTGGCGCTGCCCGGTCCCTGTGCGGCAGTGACTGCCTTGTCGGCAGCGGGGCTGCCTACGGATCGCTTTGTGTTCGAAGGCTTTTTGCCCGCAAAAGACAAGGCCCGTCGCGACAAGCTGGAAAGCCTGAAGGATGAACCCAGAACCATGGTGTTTTATGAGTCGCCCCGGCGCTTGCTGGATACGGTGACGGCTCTGGTTGAGGTGATGGGGAAAGCCCGCCGGCTGGTGGTGGCCCGGGAGCTGACCAAAGCCTTTGAAACCATTCACGGCCTGCCGGCAGGCGACATGCTGGCATGGCTTAAGGAAGACAGTAACCGCTGCCGGGGTGAAATTGTGCTGATGGTAGCCGGACACAAGGCTGATGCTGACGCTTTGCCGCTGCCGGCGCAGAAAACCCTGGCCTTGCTGAGTGCCGATCTGGGGCTGAAAAAAGCCGCTGCGCTGACTGCCGATATTTATGGGCTGAAAAAAAATGCATTGTATAAGCACGGGCTTGAAGCAGGCTTGTAACGATGCGGATTTACTCTGGCACCACAGGCGTGGCTGGGTTACACTGCGCACTGAGCTGGCCGGACAATCGCTGCTTCGTCGTTGTGCTTTTGGCAGACGGGCGAGGGGGAGGAAAGTCCGGGCTCCACAGGGCAGGGTGCCAGGTAACGCCTGGGGGGCGTGAGCCCACGACCAGTGCAGCAGAGAGCAGACCGCCGATGGCCTTCGGGCACAGGTAAGGGTGAAAGGGTGCGGTAAGAGCGCACCGCGCGGCTGGCAACAGTCCGTGGCACGGTAAACTCCACCCGGAGCAAGACCAAATAGGCCTCCTACAGGCGCGGCCCGCGCTGGAGGCGGGTAGGTTGCTGGAGCCGGCGAGCGATTGCCGGCCTAGAGGAATGATTGTCAATCGGGCTTGCCCGATACAGAACCCGGCTTACAGGCCAGCTCATTATCTTCCTTAAAACAGCGCAACTCTTCGAGTTGCGCTGTTTTATTATTCCCGGCCGCTTGCGCCAGCTTTTTATCCTTTATTCAGTAACCACCTTTTCTTCTGATGGCTATTTCCTTGCTTGAAATGCCGGTATTGCCTCCTTACACTTGTTGCGGTGGGAAAAAGTGGATCTTTGTGGAACAAAGCCAATAACAGGGACTCTGAATGTTGCGTGGTGCCCATGCCATCAGCCTTGACAGTAAAGGGCGGCTGGCCATACCAACCCGATATCGTGAGCCGTTGCGTGAACAATGCGACGGCTTATTGGTTTGTACCATCGACATCAGTCACCCCTGTCTGCTGCTCTATCCGCTTGGCGAATGGGAGCTGATAGAGCACAAGCTGCGCAGCCTGTCGAGCACACAGCCAACAGAGCGGCGTCTGCAGCGATTGCTGTTGGGCCATGCCACCGAATGTGAGCTGGACGGAAACGGACGCTTTCTGGTTCCGGCACCGCTGCGGCTGCATGCCGGGCTTGAGAAAAAAATCATGCTGGTGGGACAGCTCAATCGCTTTGAAATCTGGAGTGAGCTTCGCTGGCAACAACAAATTAACGATGATTTACTGGCTCTTGATCATGAGGGGTGGGAGTCATCGGAACGATTGCGGGACTTTTCGCTATAACAATGAGTGAACAACAGGCACACATTACCGTACTGCTGGATGAAGCAGTGGCCGGCCTCAATATTCGCCCTGACGGCATTTATGTGGATGGCACCTTTGGCCGGGGCGGTCACTCGCGCCATATTTTGTCAAAACTTGGCCCGAATGGCCGGTTACTGGCCATTGACCGGGATCCGGCCGCTATTGCCGTGGCCGAACAAATTGATGATCCCCGCTTTACTATTATTCATGGCCCTTTCTCCCGTCTGGCCGACATGATGGAAGCCGCGGGACTGACCGGCAAGATCGATGGTGTCCTGCTCGATCTCGGTGTGTCTTCGCCGCAGCTGGATGAAGCCGAGCGCGGTTTCAGCTTTCAGAAAGACGGTCCTCTGGATATGCGCATGGATCCAACCAGCGGCCAGAGTGCCGCCGACTGGCTTAACCATGCCGATGCAGACGACATTGCCTGGGTGCTGAAAACCTTTGGTGAAGAGCGTCATGCCCGCAAAATTGCCCGGGCCATCGTGCTTGATCGCCAGACCACGCCCTGGACCCGTACCCGTCAGCTGGCAGAGATGATCGCCCGGGTGAACCCCAGTAAGGAAAAGAACAAGCACGCCGCCACCCGCAGTTTTCAGGCCATTCGCATCTACATTAACAGCGAGCTGGATGAAATTGACCAGGCGCTCAATGGTGCCTTGCGTGTGCTGGCAACCGGCGGTCGTTTGTCGGTGATCAGTTTTCATTCTCTGGAAGACCGGCTGGTCAAACATTTTATTCGTAAGCAGGAAAAAGGACCTGAAGTGCCTCCCGGACTGCCATTAACCGAGGCTCAGCTGGCCGGTGGCCGCACGCTCAAAAGTGTGGGCAAGGCACAGAAACCTTCAGCTGAAGAAGTGGCTGCCAACTCCAGAGCCCGCAGCTCAGTGCTGCGAGTCGCTGAACGACTGGACAGAGAAGCCTGATGGACAGCCGCATTAACCTGACCCGGGAAGTGGGACGGGATCTGTGGCGATACAAATGGCTGCTGCTGCTGGCCATTATTACCGTTATCTCGGCGATGTCAGTGATAGTGGTGACTCACAGTACGCGGCAGAAAACCAGTGAATATAATCAGCTGATGGCGGAGCAGGACAAGCTGGATATTGAATGGCGTAATCTGCTGCTGGAGCAAAATACTCTGATGGAGCACAGCCGGATTGAAGCACTGGCCCGGGAAAAACTGAATATGAAACGACCCGAGCCAAGCAAGGAGAAACTGGTGAGGCAACCATGAGCTGGCGCAAGAAGCAGAAAAAAGAACCCATGATGGCCCGTGGCCGGTTTTACTTTACCTGCGGCGTCATTTTACTGGCCTTTGTGGCCCTGTTTGCCCGGGCTGCATGGATCCAGGTAATTTCGCCGGATCGGCTACGTCTCGAAGGCGATCTGCGCTCGCTGCGTTCCACTGCTGTCAGTAATACCTCCCGTGGCATGATCATGGATCGTAATGGCGAAGAGCTGGCCGTTTCTGTGCCGGTGCAGGCGGTCTGGGCGGATCCCAAGCAGATCCATGCCGAGCACAGTCTGGATAAACAACAGGCCTGGCAGGCACTGGCAGAAGTGCTGGGCGTGCCTCACGATACTCTGCTGAAGCGAGTACAGGATCCCAAACGCCGTTTTGTTTATCTGCAGCGACAGGTCACGCCGGCAGTAGCCGAATATATTCGCAAGCTGCGCCTGCCTGGTGTGCACCTGCGCCCGGAGGAACGCCGCTTTTATCCTACCGGTGAAATCAACGCCCACCTGGTAGGCATGACCAATATAGACGGCTCTGGTATCGAAGGGATAGAGCGGGGCTTTAATGACTGGCTGACCGCGCTGCCCGGTGAGCGCAAAGTGCGCAAGGACCGTCTGGGCCGGGTGATTGAAGATCTGGGTGTGGTATCGGCTGCCCGTGAAGCCAATCACATTGAACTGAGCATCGATCAGCGGGTGCAGGCACTGGCTTACCGTTCTCTCAAACGGGCCTTTGAATATCACAGAGCCACTTCGGCCTCACTGGTGATGCTTGATGTAAAATCCGGTGAAGTCATCGCCATGGTGAACGCACCTTCTTTCAACCCAAATAACCGTAGTCAGTATCAGAGTTTTCGTGCCCGTAACCGCGCCGTAACCGACACCTATGAACCCGGTTCAACTCTCAAGCCGATGATAGTGGTCAGTGCTCTGGAAAATGGTGTGGTCAATGCCAACAGCATGGTAGACACTAGCCCCGGCTGGATGCGGCTGGGCGGAAAACGGGTCTCAGATACCCGGAACCTCGGCAGTATCAGTGTGGAAACCGTGCTTAAACGCTCTTCCAATATGGGCATGGTACGGATGGCCATGCAGGAAACGCCGGCGCAGCTGCTTGATACTCTGTACCGCTTTGGCCTGGGTATCGACTCAGGCATGGGGCTGGTGGGTGAAAGCACTGGCATGGTTCCTCAACGCCGGCGCTGGTCCGAAATAGAGCAGGCGACCCTTTCTTTTGGATATGGCGTGACGGTAACCCCGCTGCAGCTGGCTCAGGCTTACGCCATTCTGGCTAACGGCGGTGTGCGTTATCCGCTTTCCATTGTGAAACGTAACCAGCCGCCCACCGGCGAGCAGGTCATTCCCCGCCAGCATGCCGATGCGGTATTACAAATGTTGGAAAGTGTGGTTAATCCCGGTGGTACCGCCACTCGTGCGGCTATTCCCGGTTATCGGGTGGGCGGCAAGACCGGTACCTCGCGCAAGGCCGTTGCCGGTGGTTATGGCAGTGATTATGTGGGGCTGTTTGCTGGTGTGGCACCATTGAGTAACCCTCGTCTGGCCATGGTGGTGGTGATCAATGAACCTCAGGGCGATCAATATTACGGCGGTCTGGTGGCGGCACCCGTCTTTGCCGAGGTGATGAGCGGTGCCCTGCAGCTGCTGAATATTCGTCCCGATGCCGCCACCGAAGAACAATTCCAGCTGGCAGGACAGGAGGCAAGTGTTGTCCCTCACTCTTAGAGAGCTGGCAAGCGCGCTGGGGCATGCGGCCCCGGCCATTGCCATAAACAGAATGACCCTCGACAGCCGGGCTGTGTCTGCCGGCTGTCTGTTTATTGCTGTTAAAGGCCATCATGCCGATGGTCGTCGTTTTATCGAGCAGGCGCTGGAGCAGGGTGCGGCAGCGGTAATTTATCAGACCGACACTCAGGAAGAAGCCGGCCTGAACAGCCGGGACCACCGTTTGTTGGGCGTGTTTGACCTGCCGGCCAAATTGTCGCTGCTGGCGGGCGCTTTTTATGGTGAGCCTGCCCGGCAGCTGCAGCTGGCCGGTGTGACCGGCACAAACGGCAAAAGTACGGTTTCTCAGCTGATTGCGCACTGGGGTCAGCTGCTTGGTACTACCAGCGGTGTCATGGGAACCCTGGGTAATGGGCTGTGCGGCCAACTTGAGCCGGCGGTCAATACCACAGGGTCAGCGCTGGAGGTGCAGCAGCAGCTGGCGCGTATGCTTGGCGCTGGTGCACGCAGAGTGGCGATGGAGGTGTCGTCTCATGGTTTACACCAGCATCGCGTGGCTGCGCTTGATTTTGACGTGGCGGTGTTTACCAATCTGAGCCGGGATCATCTGGATTATCACGGCACCATGGCGGAATACAGTGAAGTCAAACGGAGCCTTTTTGAGCTGTGTACCAAAGGGCGGGTGATTAACGCCGATGACGTATTTGGCCGGCGCTGGCTGGGCCATTACCCCGATGCAGTGGCTTACAGTCTGCACGGGCGGGTAGCAGATTTCAGGGGGCGTCAGCTGGTGGCGGAAACCGTTCACTTTTATGGTGACGGAGTGAAAGTGACCATTAACTCCGACTGGGGGAATGGTGTATTATCCGCCCCCCTGATCGGCCGTTTTAATGTGGCCAACCTGCTGGCGGCGATGGGAGCACTGCTGGTGATGGGCGAGTCCTTTGAAAAGCTGCTGGCAACCGCGTCCAAACTGACGGGCGTGGCCGGGCGGATGGAGCCGTTTACTGCGCCGGGTAAACCCCTGCTGGTGGTGGATTATGCCCATACACCCGATGCGATTGAGCAGGTATTGCAGGCGCTGCAGCAGCATTGCAAGGGCCGGCTCTGGTGTCTGACCGGCTGCGGCGGCGATCGGGACAAGGGCAAGCGGGCCTTGATGGCGGCAGCAGCGGAACAAGGTGCCGATGTGGTTATCCTTACTGATGATAATCCCCGTACTGAGTCGCCGGCAGCCATTATTGCCGACATGCAGGCCGGGCTCAGCAATCCGGCGGTAGCGCAGGTAATCCATGGCCGGCGTGATGCCATTGCATACGCCATAGAACACGCGGACGAGCAGGATATTATTTTGGTGGCCGGCAAGGGCCATGAGGATTATCAGATTGTGGGTACAGAGATCATGCATTACAGCGACCGGGAAACTGTGGTGGCGCTGCTGGGAGTGACATTGTGATTACACTTTCACTGAGCCGGCTGGCTGAGGCATCCGGCGGTGAGTTGCGCGGCACCGATAAGAACATTCTGGCAGTATCCACCGACAGCCGGCAGCCCATGAGTGATGGCTGTCTGTTTGTGGCCCTGTCCGGCGAGCGCTTTGATGCCCATGATTTTACTGTTCAGGCAGTGAAGCAGGGTGCCGCTGCGCTGTTGGTGGAGCGCTGGCAGGATCTGGATGTGCCCCAGATCAGAGTGGCCGATACCCGGCTCGCGCTGGGCGTTCTGGGTGGTCTGGTACGTGATGCCAGCCATGCCAAAGTGCTGGCCATTACCGGCAGCTGTGGCAAAACCACGGTCAAAGAAATGGCCGCCAGCATACTGCGCCAGAAGGGGGAAGTGCTGGCCACCAGGGGTAACCTCAATAACGAGATTGGTGTGCCACTGACCCTGTGCGAGCTGACCGACAGCACTGACTACGCCGTGATTGAGCTGGGTGCCAATCATATCGGTGAAATCGCCTGGACCAGCTCGCTGACGAAACCCCATGCGGCCCTGATCAACAATGTGGAGGCGTCTCACCTGGAGGGCTTCGGCTCGCTGGAAGGCATCGCTCAGGCCAAAGGTGAAATCTACAGCGGTCTGGTGCCCGGCGGTGTGGCCATTGCCAACGGTGACAGTCCGTTCTGTAACCTGTGGAAACAACAGGTGGAACTGATTTATTTTGGTGAGCGCCGGGACTATCAGGCCCGTAATATCAGCCTGAATGCTGCTGGCTGTGCTCACTTTCGGCTGCTGACGCCCCAGGGCGAAATTGAAGTACAGCTGCCGGTGCCCGGCAAACACAATGTGGCCAATGCCCTGGCCGCTGCCGCCGGTACTGAGCAGCTGGGTGCCAGTCTGGCCGACATTGCGACCGGACTTGCCGCCTTCGGACAGGCCAAAGGTCGTTTACAGGTGTGGACGCGACCCGGTCTGACGGTGCTGGATGATACCTATAATGCCAGCGTAGCGTCGGTGCTGGCAGGGCTTGATACCCTGGCCAGCCTGCCGGGTTACCGCATTTTTGTGTTTGGTGATATGGCCGAGCTGGGTGATTACAGCCGCGAAATGCACAGCAAAGTGGGTGAGCATGCCCGCAAGCTGGGTATTGATGAGGTACTGACCGCTGGCCGGGACAGCCACCATACGGCAACGGCGGCCAATGGCCGTCATTTCGAGAATAAACAACAATTGTGGCCAGTGCTGAAAGCAGCGCTGGCAGCACACAACAAGGTGGTCGTTTTGGTTAAGGGTGCACGCAGCGCGCGGATGGAACAGCTGGTCCAGGCCATTCAGGAGGGAGAGCTATGCTAGTCTGGCTGGCGGAATGGCTGACTCCCCATTTCAGCTTTTTTAACGTTTTTTCTTATCTGACCTTCAGGGCCATCGTCTCCATTCTGACCGGCCTGATGGTGTCTTTATGGATTGGACCAAGGCTGATCCTCCGGCTGCAGAAGCTTCAAATCGGCCAGGTAGTACGCAACGATGGTCCTGAGTCTCATTTCAGCAAGGCGGGTACCCCTACCATGGGTGGCCTGATGATACTGATCGCCATTTCTGTCTCTGTGCTGCTGTGGGCACGGTTGTCCAACCCCTATGTATGGGTGGTGCTGTTTGTACTGATTGCCTTTGGTGCCATCGGCTTTGTGGATGACTACCGCAAGGTGGTACGCAAAAACACCGACGGTCTGATCGCCCGCTGGAAGTATTTCTGGCAGTCGGCGGCAGCGCTGACAGCGGCCATTTTTGTGTACTGGATAGCCAAGGATCCGGCTCAGACCCAGCTGGTTGTTCCGTTTTTCAAGGACGTCATGCCTCAGCTTGGTCTGTTTTTTGTGATCCTCAGTTACTTCGTGATCGTCGGCTCCAGCAATGCGGTCAACCTGACTGACGGGCTGGACGGCCTGGCGATTATGCCCACTGTAATGGTGGCAGCGGGCTTTGCCCTGGTGGCCTGGGCCACCGGTAACGTCAACTTTGCTGAATATCTGCATATTCCCTATGTGGCCAATGCCGGCGAGCTGACCGTGGTGTGCACTGCCATTGTCGGTGCCGGTCTCGGTTTTTTATGGTTTAACACCTTTCCCGCTCAGGTATTTATGGGCGATGTAGGCTCGCTGGCACTGGGTGCCACCCTGGGCGTGATTGCGGTGCTGGTACGCCAGGAATTTTTGCTGGTAATCATGGGCGGCATCTTTGTTATCGAGACCCTGTCGGTGATCCTGCAGGTGGGTTCCTACAAGCTGCGGGGCCAGCGAATTTTTCGCATGGCACCCATCCATCATCACTATGAACTGAAAGGCTGGCCCGAGCCTCGTGTGATTGTCCGTTTCTGGATCATTACCCTGATGCTGGTGCTTACCGGCCTGGCCACTCTGAAGCTGAGATAACATCATGACTCCTGCACGCACTGTGATTATCGGACTGGGGCAAACGGGGCTTTCCTGTGTGCACCACTGCGTGCGCAAGGGCGTGCGCCCTGTGGTGATGGATACCCGCACAGCGCCGCCGGGTGCCGAACAGCTGCCGGCAGGTCTGGAATGTTACTTTGGCGGCCTGAACCCTGAAGTGCTCTGTGGTGCCGACTTGATTATCGTCAGCCCGGGTGTGCCGCTGGCTACTCCTGAGCTACAGCAGGCGGCCGCCGCCGGGGTAGAAATTATCGGGGATGTGGAGCTGTTTCTGCGTGAATGTACAGCTCCAGTGATTGCCATTACCGGCTCCAACGGCAAAAGCACCGTCACTACCCTGGTGGGTGAGATGGCGGCTGAAGCCGGGCTGGCCGTGGGCGTGGGCGGTAATATCGGCACGCCGGCACTGGCGCTGCTGGAGCAGCCACTGGCGCTGGCGGTGCTGGAGCTGTCCAGCTTTCAGCTGGAAACCACGCCGGGGCTGAAGGCACTGGCGGCTACCGTGCTGAATATCAGTGAAGATCATCTGGATCGTTACGACTCGCTGGCACATTACCGGGATACCAAGCTCGGCATTTATCAGGGGGCAGGTCTGTGCGTTTATAACCGGGAAGACAGCGAGACATATCCGCCAAAGGGGAGCAAAGCGCTCAGCTTTGGCCTGAACGGGCAGGACTATGGCCGTCTGGAACAGAATGGCGAACTGTGGCTCAGTGTGCACGGCGAGCCGGTACTGGCAGTGCGCGAGCTGCGCATTGTCGGTGCTCACAACCAGCTCAATGCCCTGGCTGCCATGGCCCTGGCAGATAAAGCCGGTATTTCCCGCATCGCTCAGCTGGCGGTGCTGCGCCGTTTTACCGGCCTGGCCCATCGTTGCCAGTTTGTGGCTGAAAAAAATGGCGTACGCTGGGTTAACGACTCCAAGGCCACCAATGTGGGAGCCACTCTGGCGGCCATCGACGGCATTGCCGGTGATATAAACGGCCGGCTCTGGCTGATTGCCGGTGGTCAGGGCAAGGGGCAGGACTTTTCTCCGCTGGTACCGCTGCTGCAAACCCGCATTGCCGGCATGGCCTGCCTGGGGCAGGACAAGGAGCAGTTGCTGGCGCTTGGTGCCAATACGCACGCCGTGGCCAGCATGAATGAAGCCGTGGCCTGGTGCGCCGGACAGGCCGCCGCCGGCGACTGGGTGCTGCTGGCACCGGCCTGTGCCAGTCTGGATATGTACCCTAACTATCCGGCCCGGGGCGATCATTTTGTGTCGCTGGTGGAGGCGCTATGAAGCTGCTGCCTGCTTTCAGCATGGACTGGCTGCTGCGGCCGTCTCAGGGGCATATCTATGATCGTCAGCTGGTTATTTTATCGCTGGCGCTGATGGCCATTGGGCTGGTCATGGTGTCGTCGGCCTCCATTGCTGAAGGCATCGCCGTGGGCGATGACGCTTTTTTCTTTGTAAAACGTCACGGTATCTTTTTGCTGGTTTGTCTGTTTCTGAGTGCCCTGGTGCTGCAGATCCCCATGGCCCGCTGGCAGCAATACAATGCCAGCTTTCTGATCCTGGCGCTGATCATGCTGATGCTGGTACTGGTGGTAGGCCGGGAGATAAACGGCAGTAAGCGATGGCTGGCGCTGGGGCTGTTCAACGTGCAGCCGGCAGAAATTGCCAAGCTGGCACTGTTTACCTTTCTGGCCGGTTTTCTGGTACGTAAGCAGGACGAAGTGCGCAGCCACTGGAAAGGCTTTCTCAAGCCGCTGGCGGTAATGAGCATGCTGTCCTTCCTGTTGCTGATGCAGCCGGATCTGGGCTCAGTGGTGGTGTTGTTTGTGACTACGCTGGGCATGCTGTTTATTGCCGGTGCCCGCATGGGCCAGTTTATCAGCCTGGTGCTGCTGGGTATGGCACTGGTAGCCGGGCTGATTGCCATGGCACCTTACCGGGTTAAACGGGTGACTTCGTTTCTGAATCCCTGGGATGATCCCTTTGGCAGCGGCTACCAGCTTACTCAGTCGCTGATGGCGTTTGGCCGGGGCGGCTGGTTTGGTGAAGGCCTGGGCAACTCCATTCAGAAGCTGGAATATCTTCCCGAAGCCCATACCGACTTTGTGTTTGCCATTCTGGGCGAAGAGCTGGGCTTTACCGGTGTATTGCTGGTACTACTGCTGCAGTGCTGGCTGGCGTTCAAGTCGCTGCGTATCGGCCAGAAGGTACTGATGGGCGGACGCCAGTACGAAGGCTATCTGGCCATGGGCATCGGCATCTGGTTCAGCTTTCAGACCGTAGTGAATGTGGGCGCGGCCTCGGGCATGCTGCCCACCAAAGGCCTGACCCTGCCACTGGTGAGCTATGGCGGCTCCAGTCTGCTGGTGATGAGTGCCGCCGTGGCCATTCTGGTGCGCATCGATTTTGAATGGCGTCGCGACAACATGCAGGCCAGACAGCGGGAGGCGCTATGAACAACAACAAAACGCTGCTGGTGATGGCCGGCGGCACTGGCGGCCATGTGTTCCCCGGGCTGGCGGTGGCGGATCTGCTGCACAGTGAAGGCTGGACCATTCACTGGCTGGGCACGGCGGATCGCATGGAGGCCCGGCTGGTGCCGGAGCACGGTTATCCGCTGCATACCATCAGTATTTCCGGGGTACGCGGCAATGGCATCAGGCGGCTGCTGGCGGCCCCCTTTAAAATCGCCAATGCGGTGCGGCAGGCGCGCAGAATTTTAAAGGAAACACAGCCCCATGTGGTGCTGGGTATGGGCGGTTTTGCCGCCGGACCCGGCGGAGTGGCGGCCAGAATGGCGGGCATTCCGCTGGTGCTGCATGAGCAGAACGCCGCTGCCGGCATGACCAACCGCCTGCTGGCACGCATTGCCAGCAAGGTATTAATGGCCTTTCCCGGTGCTTTTGAGCAGGGCGAGGTGGTGGGCAACCCGGTGCGCCCCGATGTGATAGCGTTGCCGGCACCGGCCGAACGCATCAGCCTTGCACCGCAGCCGCTGCGTCTGCTGGTGGTGGGCGGCAGTCTGGGAGCGAAGGTTCTGAACGACACTTTACCTGCAGCGCTGGCACAAGTGAATGCGCCTGTGGCGGTGCGCCACCAGTGTGGCAAGGGCAACAGCGAGGCGGTACGCGCCGCCTATCAGGCAAAAGGTGTACAGGCCGACGTAAGCGACTTTATTAGCGATATGGCCGCTGCCTATGGCGAAGCAGATCTGGTGGTGTGCCGGGCCGGTGCCCTGACGGTATCGGAAGTGGCCGCCGCCGGCCTGGGGGCCATTTTTGTGCCGCTGCCTCATGCGGTGGATGATCACCAGACCAAAAATGCACAGGCGCTGGTGAATGAGGGCGCAGCCCTGCTGATGCCACAGGCTGGCCTGACCCCGGCAGCACTGGCACAGCAGCTGGAGCAGCTGGCCGGCAACCGCGAGCGACTGCAGCAGATGGCCGTGAAAGCCCGGCAACTGGCAATTACCGATGCGGCGGCGCAGGTGGCACAGTGCCTGCGCACCCTGACCCAATAAACGAGAGACAGGCATGACCAAGGTTGAACTGGCAAAACTGAGAAGCATGATTCCCGAGATGAGACGGGTCAGACGCATTCACTTTATCGGTATTGGCGGGGCCGGCATGGGCGGTATTGCCGAGGTGCTGGCCAATGAAGGTTATGCCATTACCGGCTCGGATATTGCCTACAATCCGGTTACTGACCGGCTGCAGGCCATGGGTGCCACCATTTTTCTGGGCCACGATGCCCAGCAGGTGGCCGGTGCCAGCGTGGTGGTGGTGTCTACCGCCATTCAGGCCGATAACCCCGAGCTGCTGGCAGCTCGGGATCTGCGCATCCCGGTGGTGCGCCGGGCCGAGATGCTGGCGGAGCTGATGCGTTTTCGTCATGGTGTGGCGGTGGCCGGCACTCATGGGAAAACCACCACCACCAGCCTGATTGCCAGTATTTACGGCGAAGCCGGCCAGGATCCGACCTTTGTTATTGGCGGCCTGCTTAACGGTGCCGGCTGTAATGCCCGGCTGGGTTCCAGCCGTTATCTGATTGCGGAAGCAGACGAAAGTGACGCGTCTTTTTTGCATCTGCAGCCCATGGTATCCATCGTTACCAATATTGAAGCGGATCATATGGATACCTATGGCGGTGATTTCAGCAAGCTGGAAGGCACCTTTGTCGAGTTTCTGCATAACCTGCCGTTCTACGGTCTGGCGGTGCTGTGCATCGACGATGAGGTGGTCAAGGGCCTGCTGCCGCGCATTGGTCGTCAGTTTGTGACCTACGGCTTTCATCCCGAGGCCGACTACCGGGTAGAAGACTTTCACCAGCAGGCGGATCACAGCCGCTTTCGTGTATGTCGCCCCGATGGTACCTGCCTGGAGGTACAGCTCAACCTGCCGGGCCGGCACAATGCCCAGAATGCGGCGGCGGCCATTGCCGTGGCCTGCGAAGACGGCATTGAAGACGCGGCCATACTGGCGGCGCTGAAAAAATTTGAGGGAGTGGGCCGGCGCTTTCAGCAATACGGCGAGTTCGATACCGGCCGCGGCAGGGTCAAGCTGGTGGACGACTATGGCCATCACCCCAGCGAGGTGCGCGCCACCCAAAATGCAGTGCGCGCCGGCTGGCCCGAGCGCCGGTTGGTGACCATTTACCAGCCGCACCGCTATACCCGTACAAGGGATCTGTATGAAGATTTTGTCGATGTGCTGTCAAAAAGCGATGTGCTGATCCTGCTGGAGGTGTACAGTGCCGGCGAAGCACCGATTCCCGGTGCCGACAGCCGTGCTCTGTGCCGCAGCATTCGCAGCCGGGGCCAGGAGCCGGTGTATGTGGCGACTCCCGATGAAGTGCCGGGCGTGCTGGCGGAGCTGATGCAGGATGGTGATATCGTGCTGACTCAGGGAGCTGGCAATGTAGGCGCGCTTGCGCGCAAGCTGGGCGGGTTTGAACTCTCGGCGCAAGCCATGAAACAGCAAGGAGAGCAGTCATGAAACAATTCGGCAAGGTGGCAGTGCTGTTTGGCGGATGCTCCGCCGAGCGGGAAGTGTCATTGCGCTCCGGTGCTGCCGTGCTTACCGGTCTGCAGCGGGCCGGGGTGAATGCCCATGGCATCGACACCAAAGACTATCCGCTGGCACAACTGAAGCAAGACGGCTTTGACCGCGCTTTTATTGTGGTGCACGGCCGTGGCGGGGAAGACGGCACCCTGCAGGGGGCGCTGGAGCACTTGGGGCTTCCCTATACCGGCTCCCGGGTGCTGGGTGCGGCGCTGGCCATGGACAAGATCCGCACCAAGCAGGTGTGGCGAGCCATGGGGCTGCCCACCGCCGACTTTGAAATTGTGCGTAAGGGGCAGTATCAGGCCGCCGATGCCGATGCGTTGATCCATCGCTTTGGCGGCCCTGTGTTCGTCAAGCCATCTCATGAAGGGTCCAGCATCGGCATGGCCCGTGCGGAGAATGCGTCCGAGCTGGCCGCTGCCATTACTGCCGCCTTTGAATTTGATGACGAGGTGCTGCTTGAGCGCTTTATCGACGGCGACGAATACACCGTCAGCGTTCTCGGTGAGCAAGCGCTGCCGGCCATTCGCCTGCGCACGCCGCACACTTTTTATGACTATTCGGCCAAATACCAGTCGGGTGATACCGAATATCTGTGTCCCTGCGGCCTGAGTGAGCAGGAAGAAACCGAGCTGGGCGAACTGTGCCTGCGTGCCTTTGACGGCGTAGCCGCCACCGGCTGGGGCAGAGTGGACTTGATGCGTGACCGTGCCGGCCAGTGGTGGCTGCTGGAAGTGAATACGGTGCCGGGCATGACCGAAACCAGCCTGGTGCCCAAGGCGGCCCGGGTGGCCGGCCTCGATTTTGACCAGCTGGTGGTGCGCGTGCTGGATATGGCCCGCTGATATGAGCGAAGCCGCTGCCACCCGTACCCGGCTGGGGTTTTTATCCGGCCTGTTGTTTTTTCTGCTGGTGCTGGGTGCCCTGCTGTGGAGTCTGTGGCAGGCCATGATCTGGGTTACCGCAGCCAATCAGGTGCCGGTGAACAGCCTGATAGTGCAGGGCGAACACCGCTTTGTCAGCCGGGACGATATTCGCAGCGCTGTGCTGGCCCTGCCTGAACTGGGTAACTTTTTCACCCTGGAAGTAGACAGGGTGCAGCAGCAGCTGCAGGCACTGCCCTGGGTCTATCAGGCCTCGGTACGCAAGCAGTGGCCCGATACCCTGAGGGTTTACATTGTGGAGCAGCCAGCGGCGGCATTTTGGAATGACGACGCTCTGGTCAACACTCATGGCGAGGTGTTTGAAGCAAACCGGCAGCAGCTCGAGCTGATCCAGCTGTCGGGCCCGGACGGCGAGGCCCATAAGGTGCTGGAACAATACCGGCGGTTGCAGCCGCTGCTGGCAGCCGGCGGTTACGATATCAGCCGGCTGCATCTGACACCGCGGTTTTCCTGGGAACTGACCCTGGAAGACGGTGTCAGGCTGATACTGGGGCGGGACGATATTGCAGCCCGCCTGCAACGATTTGTGAATGTCTATCCGGGCATCATGGGGCGCGAGCGGGTAGCTTACCTGGACTTGCGTTACGATACCGGACTGGCAGTGGGATGGAAGCAGGACGAAGAGACTAAGAATGACCAAGAGCGCGGAACGAAATCTGATCGTCGGGCTTGATATCGGCACAGCCAAGGTCACTGCCCTGGTGGGCGAGGTGCTGCCGGACGGTGATCTGAACATCATCGGCCTGGGCAGTCATGCTTCAAAAGGCATGGACAAGGGTGGCGTGAACGATCTCGAGTCGGTGGTCAAATCCCTTAAGCGGGCGGTGGATGAAGCCGAAATGATGGCAGACTGTCAGATCACCTCTGTCTATCTGGGGTTGTCGGGCAAGCACATCGAGTGCCGCAACGAAACCGGTATGGTGCCTGTGTCCGACGAGGAAGTGACTCAGGAAGACATGGACAATGTGATCCACACTGCTAAGTCGGTGCGACTGTCCGACGAGCACAGAGTGCTGCATGTGATCCCACAGGAATACTCCATCGACTTTCAGGAAGGGATTAAAAACCCCATTGGCCTGTCGGGTGTGCGCATGCATGCCAAGGTGCATCTGATCACCTGTCATAACGACATGGCGCGCAACATTGAAAAGTGCGTGGAACGACTGGGACTGCGGGTAGACCAGCTTATTTTCAGTGCCCTGGCCTCCAGCTATGCGGTGCTGACCGAAGACGAAAAGGAGCTGGGTGTATGCGTAGTGGATATCGGCGGCGGCACCATGGACATGGCGGTGTTTACCGGCGGTGCCCTGCGTCATACCAAGGTGATCCCCTATGCCGGCAGCACGGTCACCAGTGATATCGCCTATGCCTTTGGCACGCCGCCGCTGGATGCGGAAGCCATCAAGGTGCGCCATGGCTGTGCTTTCAGCCGGCTGGTGAGCAAGGAAGACAATATTGAAGTGCCCAGTGTCGGTGGCCGGCCGGCGCGCAGCCTGCAACGTCAGACCCTGGCGGAAGTGATTGAGCCTCGCTACAGCGAGCTGCTTGGCATGATCAATCAGGAGCTGGCGCGAGTACAAACCGAGCTGAAAAAGTCCGGGGTCAAGCATCAGCTGGCAGCCGGTCTTGTGCTCACCGGTGGTGCCGCCCAGATTGAAGGGCTGGTGGAATGCGCCGAGCAGATTTTTCAGTGCCAGGTGCGCATTGGTCAGCCCGGCAGCATCAAGGGACTATCGGATTATGTTGAGACGCCGGTGTACTCCACCGCCCTGGGTCTGTTGCAATATGGCAAGGAGCACCAGTCAGCGCCTCAACAGGAATACAACAGCAAGTCCAGTGTCACCGGCCTGTTCAAGCGGGTGGGCAACTGGCTGCGTGGTGAATTTTAATCCTGGCGGGAAACCAGGAACCAAAGCGGAGAGAGGGTTAATCCTATGTTTGAACTGATGAATGATCACGAGCAGGAAGCCGTCATAAAAGTGGTCGGTGTAGGTGGCGGCGGTGGTAACGCCGTTGAACACATGGTGCGGGAAAACCTCGAAGGGGTTGAGTTCCTGGCCATTAACACCGATGCCCAGGCACTGCGCAACGCCAGTGCCCATCACACCCTGCAGGTCGGCAGCGCCATTACGAAAGGCCTCGGCGCGGGCGCCAATCCGGAAGTGGGACGTGATGCAGCACTGGAAGACAAAGACGCCATTCGCGATCTGCTCGACGGTGCCGATATGGTATTTATTGCCGCTGGCATGGGCGGGGGTACCGGCACCGGTGCTGCTCCTGTGGTGGCCGAGGTAGCCAAGGAGCTGGGCATTCTGACCGTGGCGGTGGTGACCAAGCCGTTTGCCTTTGAAGGCAAAAAGCGCATGAGCTACGCGCAGCATGGCATTAACGAGCTGGCCAAGCACGTTGACTCCCTGATCACCATTCCCAACGACAAGCTGCTCAAGGTGCTGGGCCGGGGCATTTCCCTGCTGGACGCTTTCAAGGCTGCCAACAACGTGCTGCTGGGTGCCGTACAGGGCATTGCCGAGCTTATCACCCGTCCGGGCCTGATCAACGTCGACTTCGCCGACGTGCGCACCGTGATGCGGGAAATGGGTACCGCCATGATGGGTACCGGTCATGCCACCGGTGAAGACAGAGCCGAGGAAGCCGCCGAGAAAGCCATCTCCAGTCCGTTGCTGGAAGACGTAGATCTGGCCGGAGCACGGGGCATTCTGGTGAACATTACCGCCGGCCTCGACATGAGCATTGAAGAGTTTGAAACCGTGGGTAACGCGGTCAAGGCCTTCGCCTCCGAGAACGCCACCGTGGTGGTGGGTACGGTACTGGATCCGGAAATCACCGACGAGCTGCGGGTGACTGTAGTGGCCACCGGCATCGGTGCCGAGCGCAAGCCCGACATCACTCTGGTGAAGTCTGGCAACAGCCGCGACGACAACGGCATGCGCCGTGCCGAGACCCCGGAAGAGCAGGGCGGCAAGGTAGCAGTGGGTGGCGATACTGCCCAGGCCAAAACCGACCTGGATTACCTGGATATTCCGGCTTTTCTGCGCAAGCAGGCTGACTGAAAATTACGCTGAATTAGCGTAACCGGGTAAAATCGTGCTAGAGTATTGGGCCATTTTAAATGGTTCGAATCGGGCTATCTGACTGACGGACAATCCTATGATTAGACAACGAACTCTCAAGAATACCGTGCAGGCCACCGGAATCGGCCTGCATTCCGGTCACAAGGTGCAAATGCGCTTTGTACCCGCGCCGGCCAACACAGGTATCGTGTTTCGTCGTACCGATCTGGATCCGCAGGTCGAGATTCGGGCCGATGCGGACCTGGTAAAAGACACCATGCTCTGCACCGCGCTGGTGAATGACGCTGGTGTGCGCGTTTCCACCATCGAGCATCTGTCTGCCGCGCTGGCGGGTCTGGGTATCGATAATCTCTATATTGAGGTGGATGCCCCTGAAGTGCCGGTGATGGATGGCAGCTCCCATCCTTTTATTTATCTGCTGCAGTCCGGTGGTATTCGCGAGCTGAACGCGCTCAAGCGCTTTATTCGCATTAAAAAGCCGGTGCGGGTGGAAGACGGTGACAAATGGGCTGAGCTGCGTCCCTTTAACAAGGGTTTTCGCATGGATCTGACCATCGACTTCAAGCACCCGGTGTTTGAAGGGCGTAGTCAGCATCTGCAACTGGACTTTTCTGGTGTTGCCTTTGTCAAAGAGCTGAGCCGGGCCCGTACTTTTGGCTTTATGCGTGATATCGAGTATCTGCACTCCCAGAATCTGGCCCTGGGCGGCAGTCTGGAAAACGCCGTGGTACTGGATGAGTACAAGGTGCTTAACGAAGACGGCCTGCGCTACCCCGATGAATTTGTGAAGCACAAAATGCTGGACGCCATCGGCGATCTCTATATGTGCAACCACAGTATTCTGGGTGAGTTCTGCGCCTATAAAACCGGCCATGCCTTAAACAATAACCTGTTGCGGGCCTTGCTGGCTCAGGCCGACGCCTGGGAAATGGTCACCTTTGGTGATGAGGGTGCCGAGTCGCCTATTCGTTACTACGACACTGCGTTTCAGCCAGCCTGAAATTAGTAATTGCACGCCGGCAACTCTCCGCGCCGGCGTGTTTCTTCTTCAGTGCCGTTTTTTGTCGCGTTTCCCCGGGCTTTTCAGCCATTCTCTTGAATATTCGGCCTGACGCCACCATATCCTGATCACAAGTATTCAGTGACAACCTCTTTTACCAGATGCCCCAACGGGTTACATTTGCATAAAGTGATCTTTATGACCGTCTCGTTATGGCCTCGCCGGTGCGCGGGGCATTTTTTCAACATTACAATTGGCCAAGCATGATTACCAAACTCTTCACTCGAATCATTGGCAGCCGCAACGACAGAACCCTGAAGCGACTGCGTAAGGTAGTAAACGAAATCAACGCCATGGAGCCCAAGTTCGAGGCTCTGTCCGATGCCGAGCTGCAGGGCAAAACGGTAGCGTTCCGCACTCGTCTGGAGCAGGGTGAAACCCTGGAGCAGATTTTGCCGGAAGCCTTTGCGGTAGTGCGGGAAGCCTCCAAGCGGGTTTTTGGCATGCGCCACTTCGATGTGCAGATGATTGGCGGCATGGTACTGAACAACAACCAGATTGCCGAAATGAAAACCGGTGAAGGTAAAACCCTGACCGGCACCCTGCCGGTGTACCTGAACGCCCTCAGTGGCCGGGGCGTGCACATAGTGACGGTGAACGACTACCTGGCCCGCCGCGATGCCGAGAGTAACCGGCCGCTGTTTGAATTCCTTGGCCTGACCGTGGGTTGCAACCTGCCGGGCATGGGCCACCAGGAGAAGCAGGCCGCCTATGCCTGTGACATTACCTACGGCACCAACAACGAGTTCGGCTTTGACTACCTGCGTGACAATATGGCGTTCTCGCCCGAACAAAGAGTGCAGCGGCCGCTGAATTATGCGCTGGTGGATGAAGTGGACTCGGTGCTGATTGATGAAGCCCGTACACCACTGATTATCTCCGGCCCGGCAGAAGACAGCTCCGAGCTGTATCAGCGCATTGATACCCTGATCCCCAAGCTGGTAAAGCAGGAGCAGGAAGATACCGAAGAATATACCGGTGACGGCCACTACACGGTGGATGAAAAGAACAAGCAGGCACTGCTGACCGAAAACGGCCAGATCTTCGTGGAAGAAGAACTCAAGCGCATGGGGCTGCTGGAAGAAGACGACTCTCTGTTCTCTGCCGGCAACATTACTCTGCTGGCTCATGTCAATGCCGGTCTGCGTGCTCATACCCTGTTTGAGCGCAACGTCGACTACATAGTGCAGAACGACGAGGTGGTGATCGTTGATGAGCACACCGGCCGTACCATGCCGGGCCGGCGCTGGTCCGAGGGCCTGCATCAGGCAGTGGAAGCCAAGGAAGGAGTAAAAATTCAGAACGAAAACCAGACGCTGGCCTCCATTACCTTTCAGAACTACTTCCGTCTGTATGACAAACTGGCCGGCATGACCGGTACCGCTGACACTGAAGCCTTTGAATTCCAGCATATTTATGGCCTGGATACGGTGGTGATCCCTACCAATAAACCGATGGTACGAAAAGACATGGGTGACCTGGTGTATCTGACCGCTGCCGAGAAATATCAGGCCATTGTGGCCGATATCAAGGACTGTGTGGAGCGGGGGCAGCCGGTGCTGGTGGGTACTGTGTCCATCGAGAACTCAGAGTTGATTTCCGGTGTGCTCAACAAGGAAGGCATTCCCCATCAGGTACTGAACGCCAAGTTCCATGAAAAAGAAGCGGAAATTATCGCTCAGGCTGGTCGTGCCGGTACCGTGACCATTGCCACCAACATGGCGGGGCGGGGCACAGATATCGTGCTCGGCGGCAGCTGGCAGGCGGAAATTGAAGCCTTGGGCGAAGGTGCCACCCCTGAGCAGATTGCTGTCATCAAGGCCGACTGGCAGGTACGTCACGATGCGGTGCTGGCTGCCGGTGGTCTGCATATTATCGGCACCGAGCGTCATGAGTCCCGCCGTATCGATAATCAGCTTCGTGGTCGTGCCGGCCGCCAGGGCGATGCGGGCTCCAGCCGTTTCTATCTGTCGATGGAAGATGCGCTGATGCGCATTTTTGCCTCGGACCGGGTGACCGGCATGATGAAAAAGCTGGGCATGCAGGAAGGTGAAGCCATTGAACACCCCTGGGTGACCCGGGCCATTGAAAATGCTCAGCGCAAGGTGGAAACCCGCAACTTTGATATTCGTAAAAACCTGCTCGAATTTGACGATGTGGCCAACGATCAGCGCAAGGTAGTGTATGAACAGCGCAACGAGCTGCTCGACTCCGGCGATATCAGCGAAACGATCGCTGTTATTCGCGAAGATGTACTGACCGATGTGGTGCATGAATATATTCCGCCTCAGTCGCTGGAAGAAATGTGGGATGTGCCCGGCCTGGAGCAACGTTTGCAAAGCGATTTTGCCCTGGAGCTGCCCATTGGTGACTGGCTGAAGCAGGATGACAAACTGCACGATGAGCAGATCCTGGAACGGGTATTGGCTGAAGCCAGCAAAACCTATGAAGAGAAGGAAGCCGTGGTGGGGGCCGAGGTGCTGCGCCAGTTTGAAACCTCGGTGATGCTGCAGACCCTCGACAACCTGTGGAAGGAACACCTGGCGGCCATGGACCATCTGCGTCAGGGCATTCATCTGCGTGGCTATGCCCAGAAGAACCCCAAACAGGAATATAAGCGCGAGTCTTACGAGCTGTTTACGCAAATGCTGGAGAACCTCAAGCGGGAAGTGGTCAGCATTCTCAGCCGGGTGCGGGTGCAGTCTCAGGAAGATGTGGATCAGGCCGAGGCCAAACGCCGTGAAGCTGCCGAGCGTCAGGCCCAGAGCTACAGCCATGCCGAGGCGGAAAACCCGCTGGCCGGTGAACAGCCGGCTCAGGCCGCCGCCGATGAGGCAACGCCTTTTGTGCGCGATGGGCAGAAAGTAGGTCGTAACGACCCTTGCCCCTGTGGCTCGGGCAAGAAATACAAGCAATGCCATGGCAAGCTGAACTAAGCACATCGTTATACTTTCAAGGCCGCTTTAAAGCGGCCTTTTTTGTTTGCCCAGCGAAGCTGGCAAACCCGTCAGGTTGAAAGAAACCTGAATCACCCTGACTGAGGGGAAGATAATCCGAATGGCAAGGGCGCTGCGGGCCAACGGCAGGGTCTGAAGGAAGCCATAGGAAGTCAG